>JAGQXC010000508.1 GCA_020436785.1 Saprospiraceae bacterium
ACTTCCACGTTGACGATTTCATCGTCCAGGATCGACGTGTCCTGCAGGATCGGTTCGGTCCGGGTCCCAAAGAACAATTTGCTGCCATCGTCGGAAAATCGCGGTTTGTAATCTGCTGAGACCAGGGGCATTGCATTGATGTCGGGAACATCCTCATAGGACCTTACGGAGGTAGGAGTGCCCAAAGTGCCCGACCAATAAACCAGTTGAAAGGGCCGGATGCGATTTTTGGTGGTATCCGCATCGACGATAAAGGCGCCCTGGCGACCCAGGCGATGCAATACCAACTGGGAGTAGCTGCCTTTACCCTGATAAACATAATGCGATTGATGCAATTCAGTGTCGTAGTGCAGCACTCCATCCTGATTGAGGCTATCGGGTCCATCCACGATGGCAGCCAGGAACGGGGTTTCATCCGCGAGGGTGAATCCGGTCACGTAGGCAATGCTGTCGGTACGTTCTTCACGGGTATCATACAGGTAGAGAGGCAATTCCTTTTTCTTGCGGTCACCGGGATCAAAACATTGATAAGCGATGAATCCGCCCCATTTATCCGGGATGTCAAACGACTTGACATTGGGTATCCGCTTTTTGAATTGGGTGGACAAAGTGACGATCACCAGGGTATCGCCAGGTAATTTGTCGTCTTTCACATGCTGGCGTTCCAGGTCACGGCGGGCATCCCAGTCCTGGGTCTGGATGAAAGCGGCGGTGCGACCGTCGTAGCTGAGAGCCACCTTCTTGACGCGGGGATAGCGAAACTTTGATTGGTCTTTCGTATTGTAGGCGACCAGGGTGGCATTGCCCTGGCCTGGGGTGACTTTATAAATGATCCAATCACCATTGGCTGCGATGGCCGTGCCCTCAATGCTGTTCCAGGTGCCCCATACGGTCCAGTCCATCGCTTTCTTGGCATCCTGGCCGTGTACCAGGGCTGTATTTATCAGAAGTAGGATACCGAGGATAAGGAAGTGATGGTAGGCGGCTTTCCAATTAAAATTCATAGTTCCGAGTGCTTTTCTAAGCCGGTTAAGATAGCAAGCCTCCCGAAATAAAAAAAGGTGATCTCCGTAGAAACCACCTTGTCATTCAATGATGAATTTATTAACGAACGTCTTTTATTTCGTCGCTGCGGCATACCGGCGAGCCACTTCACCCCAGTTGATGACATTAAAAAATGCCGAGATGTAATCGGGGCGCCGGTTTTGATAATTCAGATAGTAGGCATGTTCCCAAACGTCCAGTCCCAGGATCGGGGTGCCTTTGACATTGGTGACATCCATTAGCGGATTGTCCTGGTTGGGGGTATTGGTAACCGCCAGGTGTCCGGCTTTGTCAACCACCAGCCAGGCCCAGCCGGACCCAAACTGTGTGGCTGCTGCCCGGGAGAAAGCATCCTTAAATTCGGCAAACGTGCCTATGTGCTTGGTGATTGCATCCGCCAGTGCCCCGGTAGGCTCACCACCTCCCTGGGGAGACATGATGGTCCAGAACAGGCTATGGTTGTAATAACCTCCTCCATTATTGCGAATGGCGGCCGAATGGTTGGAAACATTTGCCAGGATTTCTTCGATGGATTTACCTTCCAGGTCGGTTCCCGCGATTGCATTATTTAAATTATTCGTGTACCCGGCATGGTGCTTATCATGGTGAATCTCCATGGTTCGGGCATCAATGTGAGGTTCAAGTGCAGCAAATTGGTAGGGTAGGTCTGGTAATTTGAATGCCATTGTATTTTCAATTTATAGGATGAATAAA
>JAGQXC010000509.1 GCA_020436785.1 Saprospiraceae bacterium
CCATTTTACGGATATCCAGATTACCATGCCCGGTCCAGTGTACACGATCTTCTGAGGTCAACCAATGGGCGATGTCATTACGCCCCTCGGCAAACATCACATAGCGGTCGCCATCCTTCATGACCATTATGTCTTCGGTCCAGTTGTCTGAAAATATTGGATTATCAGGATATCGGGTGAAATGGATGCCATCCGGCGAGGTGGCATAACCCAGATGTAATTCCGCATCCGGTTTGGTTTGATACCCGGTGTACCATAAGTGGTAGACACCATTCTCTACCAGAATGTAACCCCGTTCCCGGATGCGTTGATCCCAATCAGAAGAATCACCCGTTCCGGCAAAAACCGGATTACCAGCTGCCGCTTTGAATTGAACCAGCTCAGGAGGGAATGGTGGCGGATTATGCGGACTGGAACGATTTTGTGAACAGGCGAAAACCAAAAGAAACAAGGTAAAAACGAGTATTCCGTCTGTAATGCTTCGTCTCCATTCAGCACGCCCGCCAGAAGAGCAGGCGTGACCTGTTTGGTGTGAATACCATTCTGATCTGACAAACGCCCCCATTCAACATTCAAAATTCACATTCAACATTAAACATTCAACATTCAACATTTCATATGGCCCATCCTTCCCGATACGTCCTCGTCACAAACTGATTGGCGTCTTCCAGGTTGGTAATCCGCATGTTGTCGCCGTCCCACAATAATTTCTGCCTTCCGTAATACTGCATGCGTCCATTGGCGTCGGCTTTACGCAACATGTAGGAGCGGATCGCCAGGTTGCCCATGAGCACGGTCTCGGTCATCGGACCGGCGTAATCAAAGGAAGACGTCAGAGCCCGGTGTTCAGGGCTGTCAAATCCGGCCTTGCAGGCAGCTACCCAGTATCGTTGATGACCATATTCCGGTGCCATGTCCTCCTCGGATTGTGGACCAATCTCCACCGTCCCATCGTTAAGGTATAATTTGGGCATCAGGGGGGAACTGTCGTTGATGTTGGTGGAGATCAAGCCTTTTTCCCCGATGATCAATACCCCGTTTTGACTTCCGGTACCACCAATCTCGTGATCCGCCGGGATGATCTCCGGATGTGAAGGACGGATCCCGCCATCGCTCCAGGTCATTTCGATCGGTGTTTGGGATTTTTCAGTCGCCGGAAAATGCAGGGTGATAAAGGATGCCGACGGCGCTCCTTCCGGATGGTAGTCCGGTGTCCACATCTGGGAAAATAAGGAAGCAACACTGCATTCCGCATCGAGGGGATAATGCAACTTCAGCGTCCGGAAGGGGATGTCAATCAGGTGGCAACCCACATCCCCCAGTGCACCGGTGCCGTAATCCCACCAACCGCGCCAGTTGAACGGAGCAATGTTTGGTGTATACGGAATTTCCGGTGCCGGTCCTAACCATAAGTTCCAGTCGAGGGTATCCGGTTTCATGGTGGGATCGGGCTGAGGAAAAGCGATCCCTTGCGGCCATACCGGCCGGTTCGTCCATACTTGTACTTTGTGTATCTTGCCCAGCTTGCCGGAATCCACCCATTCCTGGACCAGCTTCAGGTACGGGTTCGATCCCCCCTGGTTGCCCATCTGGGTCACGACCTTCCTTTCGCGGGCCATTTCCGTGAGCAGTCGCGCTTCGCGGATGTTGTGCGTCAGGGGTTTTTGGACATAGACGTGTTTGCCGCGTTCCATGGCATAGACCGCAGCCGGTCCGTGCACATGATCCGGAGTAGAAATGGTCACCGCATCGATGTCCTTTTCCTTTTCCAGCATTTCCCTGAAGTCGGCATAACGTTTCGCGTTGGGGAAAGCTTCCACAGTCCGGGCCGCAGAACCTCCAAAGTCCACATCGCAAAGTGCCACTACCCGTTCCATGCCCTCACCGGCAGCCAGGCGGATGTCACTGGCGCCTTTACCTCCTGAACCTATCGCTGCCAGACCCAGCTGATCACTGGGTGGTACATAGCCGGATCCTCCCAGGACATGGCGGGGTACGATGAAAAAGGTTGAGGCTGCCGCTCCGTATTTCAGGAATTCCCGGCGGGATGCAGTGGCTGGTAGCTTCTTAGAATCTTTCATATTATGCTGCGTTAATTTTTGGCTGTCGAAAAAAACCATTCCAATGTAAAAAATGATTTTTGAACTCAGCCCATTTGATGGGCAATCATACATTTTAATTAAAGATTGACCCTTCTGCAAAGAAGGCTCTTGAGTCCCATCCGCAAATGCGGGTAAATCCTTATTTTCAGGGACAACCTTGACCGATGCGATGGATATTTTTACTAATCGGAATCACTCTTTTCAACCATCCTGCACCTACGAAAGAGGATCCCTGGAAATTTGATGAACAATTGAACCGGTTTTTTCAGGCGACCGTAAAGCAGTACGAATCCAATCCTGCCTGGGACAACTGGAATACCCCGGGTGAATTGCAGCCTGTCCAGCAACGATTGCGGCAAGAACTGTGGGAAATGTTGGGTCTGTGGCCCATACCGGCCAAGAATCCCTTGCAGGTGCAAATCACCGGCACCATCGAAAAGGAAGACTTCATTGTTGAAAAGGTGGTGTTCCAATCCATGCCGGGTTTGTATGTCACCGGCAACCTGTACCGGCCAAAGAATTGTACGAAACCCTTACCTGCCATCCTGTATGTTTGTGGCCATGCCACCGTCGAAAAGGACGGTTACAATTATGGTGCAAAAGCGCACTACCAGCATCATCCTGCCTGGTATGCCCGGCATGGGTACGTCTGTCTGGTCCTGGACACCTTACAATTGGGTGAAATCGAGGGCATCCACCATGGCCTGTACCGTTACAACCATTGGTGGTGGATATCCTGTGGATACACCCCGGCAGGCGTAGAAGCCTGGAATGGCATCCGCGCCATCGATTACCTGCTGTCCAGACCCGACGTCGATGAGAAACGCATTGGTGTGACCGGTCGTAGTGGCGGTGGTGCCACCAGCTGGTGGTTGGGGGCACTGGACGAACGCATCGGAGTGGTCGTTCCGGTGGCCGGCATCACCGATCTGCACAACCAGGTGCTGGATGGTTGTGTCAGTGAACATTGTGACTGCATGTTTTTCAACAATATCCATCACTGGGATTATCCCATGCTAGGCCTCCTGATAGCCCCACGCCCGCTGCTCATCGCCAATGCCGACCGTGATATCATGTTTCCGGTTGATGGTGTTTATCGTACCTATCGCAAGATCCGGGCGGTCTACGACCGGTTGGGCGTCGGTGATGAACTGGTCCTGAATATTGTTGGTGGAGGGCACCAGGACATCCCAGATATCCAGGTACCTGCGCAGCGTTGGTTTAATCATTACCTGCTGGGGACGGACTCCCTGATGGACTGGCGAATGGAAAAAGAATGCACACCGGAAGCGTTGAGGGTGTTGGACCATGAACCGGAAGACCAGATTAATACTCGGGTGGATGAATTGTTTACGCGTAAAGCAAAGCCAATCCCGGAACAAATCCAGGCAATTGGATGGGAAAATTGCCAACGACAATGGATGGAGGATCTGGAATCGAAAACCTTCGCATCATGGCCTGCGAATTGGCCCCCTACCCTGACCAACATCGATTCCCTTCAATTTGGAAAAGTTTCCATTGTGTTGAAAAGCCTGAGAACCGATCCTTACACCACCTTGCCATTTTGGGTAATTACCAACCGGAATCAATCCAACGGGAAGCTCAAAGTCTGCGTGTTGGATGATCTAACATGGTCCCGGGTCAAGGATGTACTCCACAGCTCATTGATCCGGTCCGACGTTTATTTCGAGGATGCCATGTTCCCGAAGGATATGGAAGAGGCTGAACAGGTCATTTTCTTGCCCATGCGAGGGGCCGGGCCAGCATCCTTTTCTGGTAAAGAAACAGCAAAAGTTCACCTGAAACGCCGGTTTTATCTGCTGGGTACTTCCCTGGAGGCAATGCAAACCTGGGATTTGGTTCAGGGATTAAAACAGATCCGGATCATGTATCCAGCATTCCGGACTATTTATGCCGAAGACAAAACCGCCGTTCAGCTTACCTACGCCACCTTATTTGAAGATGATTTCCAGCTCCATCTGAACCAACCAACTACCAGTCACAACTCCGGGCCGGACTTGCCAAATGTATTGCAGTTTATGGATGTGCCGGCGGCGGTGATGATGTCTTCCATGAAGAACCACGTCATCTTAAAAGCAGATGATCCCGCGCTGTGGAATTCTTACTCCTTGTTTACTAACCAGTTAGGAGGGGCACTGACTATTGAATAATCGAGATAATTAAGTATATTACTTGAAGAATATTTGATTTTATCGAAGCTTATTAACCAACTCACTGATGAAAAAAGGTATCCTCATCGCGTCGGCAATCCTACTGATTTTTGGATCCTGTTCCAAACAAGCGGTTTTACCCTTTGAAGATTATCCAATCATTGGACAGTGGGAAGGCGTCAAATTGGTCCAGAAAGTAAATGCAACGGTCAACTATTGTGATAGCTACTCCGTTTCATTCACATTTGCTCCTGATGGTACCGGCTTGTACTATGGGCTGAAAATGAACTGGCGCCTGGATATGGGAGGACCAGATGATCCCGGGAAGATTACTATTTTCATAAATCGCAATCCCTTCTTCACGGCAACCATTCAAACGAATGAGTCGGATTCACAGGAATGGATCATCATGGAAAGCAATTCGGTCTATGATCTGATAAAAACTTCTTTTCAGCTGACTAAAAAAGGTAGCACTATTCCCGATGTGCCCCATGGTGGATAAGGGCAAACTACCTGAAATAAATTCATATCAGGTAAGATTCAACGATCAGGGATCCGGTATCCAAAAGAAGTACACCTTCTGTTGTTTCTCCCATTGTCCCTAGATGGGTGCCATGTGCGTCCCACCATGTGGTTCCACCCCATCCGATAAAATCGTCATTTGGCCCAACGGAATTAGCGATACCGGTTATCTGATGGTATTGGGTGGCAATCTCCTGCATGCGGGGCCTGGCAATGGCCATTCCTTCCTTTGATTTGGCTACACTGGCCAGATAAATACCCTTACCGTCCTGATGATGTGCCAGGGCGTGCCTGGGAATTGATATTTCGTAGCAGATCGCCAAACCGATCGCATCCAATGGACTTGGAAGCAGGGGTACCGTGCATTCCGCAACAAAGTAAGGTTCTTCATCGGGGTGTAAATATTGTTTGGTATAGACCGTGCGTCGTCCGGAGGGTACAAACAACATCATCCCTATGGCAATTCCTCCTTTAACCCGGAGAGGACAACCAATGCCGAAGGACAAATTGTGTTGTCGAGACAAAACGGAAAATGGCTCCAAAAGGGGATCATCCGGCAACATCGCCAGTTGGTTGACCAGTGTCGGCTCGTATCCGGTCAGGGATAATTCCGGAAACAACACAAAATCCGCCTTAAGACTTGATGCCTTCTGCAGGATATCCAGGTGGCGGGACCGGTTATGAAGAACCTGTCCTGCCCGGCATTGCAACTGAACCAACGCAATACGCATAGATGCACATCATTCGCTCGACTAAAATTAAGGATTAGAACCGACAGACGAAATAGCCACTGATCGAATGATATCCCAACCATGGAAGTATGCTCATTTGTTTTGATTTAATGAATGGATTGAAACGCTTCAAGGGTTTGACCCGATAGATGAATGTAGCTGAAAGCATGCCGATGCCGGCCCCTGCCAATACATCCGAAAACCAATGTTTGTTATTCAGCATGCGTAAAAATCCGGTGCCGGAAGCGAGTAAATAACCGCTTCCTGCCAGCCAGGGCGAACCGGCCCGGTATTCTTCAAATAAAACCGTTGCATTGGTAAAAGCAAATGTCGTGTGGCCGGATGGCCAGGACTCCAGGCCTCCATTGGGCCGGATCTTATGGGTTGCTTTCTTTAAGCCATAAGTGATCGCCGTGGATAATAGGTCCGCCATGACCAGGTATTTGGTCTGGTCAAACCAGTGGTCCTTTCCCGGCATACGGCTAAGGTCGCCGATATACATCTCCAGGACAGGAGACCATTGCAGGTAATCATCCCATTGCACCTGAAAATCCGGTCCGGTCCTTGCATGCAGATTTTGTTGAATCCGCTGTTCAAATGCACTGTGATTGAGGGCGCACCCGGCTCCGATCAAACCCAAGCCTATCCCAACAGGAAGCCATTCCGGATGCGCCAGCGTGTCGGAAACGATAACAGAAGTTTTAGCCGCGCCCATTACCGGGCTAAGCATTAGTAAAGGAAAGATCAATACCAGTGAAGAGCACTTACAGATGTACATGGTTTTCAGTTAACGGAAAAGGATCAATACGGCTCCTATGGCGGTCAGGATTAAAATGAGTCGTCTGAATACCACCTCATCAATCCGGTTCATTAATAATATGCCTATCCCGAGTCCTGCCACGATTCCCGGAAATAACTTCAGATCAATCAGGATGCTCTCCCGGGTGATGGTGTGCCAAACAAAAATGTGAAAAGGCAATTTGAACACATTGATAAACAGGAACAACCAGGCCCCGGTGCCGACAAAAGCGTTCTTGGGCAATTGCATGGCCAGGAAAAAAACGTTGGCGAATGCGCCTGCCAGGTTGCCCACCATCGTGGTAAATCCGGCGGCCAAACCAAAAGCACCTCCAAAAGACCAATGCGTGGGCACTCTGGTCACCTTCCTTTTACTCATCCAGAATAACAATGCCACGGTAATCAGAATGATTGCTGCCAGACCCAATTGAAAGATATTCTCGGGTAAATCCTTGCCAAACCAAACGCCAAGTAATATCCCGGTTACCATCCAGGGCAGCAATTGCCAAAAGTACTTCCACTGCGCATGACGATGATAATAGACGACGGCGAAGACATCGCCAACGATCAACATAGGCACCAAGATGCCGGTTGAAGCTTTGCTGCCAAAGAGCAGCGCCAATATGGTCACCACGATGGCGTCGATTCCTTTGATCCCGGCTTTACCGATACCCACGATCATGGCCGCTAACAGGGCAGCGATCCACTCCATCCAGGAGATGGACGGTACTTCCAGGAGCATTGAAGACATCATGAATGTTTAATTTCATTACAAAATAAGGCTTACCTACCGCCTGCCGGGTTATCGGCGTCCATTTTCCAATTTCTCGTCGATGTGCCAGGCTTCCAGCAGATAGGCTACGACCACCGATGGATCGTTTTCAGAGCGGGTGGTAAAGGTGTGGGTATAAACCTGTTTGCGGTTCCCTTTATCCAGGAAATTCAGATCATCCTGCATCAGGAATCCATGAGTAAATCCCAGTAAAACACCACTTTGCCGATGTCCGCCCCATTCAACCGCTGGCTGCCAGAGGAAGCAAATCCGGCGGTAGCGCGAATAATAGGGCACATTGTAGGATAACTTCTCCTGGATTTGTGGCAATGTTTCAAAGATCAGGTGGCGTAGGTCCTCCACAATCAGACGTTCCGGTTCGGGCAGATAATCCAGGAATTCATCCACATGTCGAAAAGAAACACGTTGGAATTTTACCATCTTCAATAATTGTTGCCTGCCAGGTATTTAAACACCAATTCTCGAATACGGTAGAGCACGTCCCGGCTCTTATCGGAAGTTTCACCATTTACTTTGGCAAGTAGCTCCGTATTCATGTTAAAGATCACACCCTGGCCGGATTGGGGGTCGATATAAAGAAAGGCACGGAATCCCTGTTGGCTACCGGTATGACCAAAAAATGTGTACTCCTTATTGGCAATGGTCCGATGAAGGATAAAAAAAATGGTACCAATAGACTCTTCAGGTTCGTCCGTAGAAAGCACTGCTTGGGTCATTTGTGCCCATTCAGCGTTGGTCAGTAGTTGAGTGTCGTCTCCTTTCGCGACCTGGAGCAAAAACTGTACATAGCGGGTCATTTCCTGGAATGAAACGTTCAAACCACCATTGCCCTTTGTGATCCCTGTATCAAACTCTTTACCGTGAGTGATGAATTGACCATCGGCTGTCCAGGCATAACTGTTGGAACGGTGTAATTGCAGGTAGGGCGGTGTCACATCAAAATAGGCGTGATGCATTTCCAGCGGCATTAGCAATCGTTTTCTCACAATGATCTCAATGTCTTCGTCATACAGGTTTTCCAGGATCTTACCTAAAAAAGTAATGCCTGGATTGGAGTAACTGTAACGACTGCCCGGTGCAAATTGAATTTCCGTGTACGGCATCATAGCGACCAGTTGAGACCATTTCGTCGGTTCAAAAGGATGCCAGTCTTGCTGACCACCCCATGGCCAGGTCGGGTTGCGCAATCCACTGGAATGGGACATCAAATGCCTGACAGTGATGTCATCCACCGAACCGTATGGGTTGTGTATGGCTCGCGTTTCCGGGAGGTAATAGGTTATTGGTTTGTCCGGATCGAGCAGCCCTTCACGCACTGCCTGCATGGCACAGATACCGGTAAAGGTCTTGGTGATGGATGCCCAGTGGAATAGGGTTTGTTCGTCCACCGGGGATTTGGATTCTTTATCCGCCAGGCCAAAGTAGGATTCAAGATTACTGCCTGCAGAAACGATGGTCAATCCGGCGCCCACGATGTGATTCTGATCGAGAATCAACTGAATGGAATCGTTCAGTGCATCCCATCTAACCGTTTGAGCGTGTGTCCATTGTGAATTTGAAATAAACAATATGATGACCCCTGAAAGCCGAAGTATTTGGACCAGCTTTTTCATAAACCTTCTTTTATACTTGTATGCAATGGTAATTTAATAGATCGTGGTCGCATTCATCCTATGATCCGGGAACTAAGATTATGCCTTGCTGCCAGGATGAAAAATGACGATGTAAAGTATACTGGAAAAGAATGTAGACTTGTTGTCCCTCAGGTCGATGGTTGCGCGACGTCCGTGCTTCGTCAGCCCCTGCCAACACCTTCAGCCACCTATGCCACTTCTGCCACTTCTGCCTCCTTTGCCACTTCTTTTTACAAATTCCACCAGTAATTCATCTTCAGAACTACCGCCCGGTTCCGGATGGAAAACGGATCGGGTAAATAATTGTCGGTAAATACCAGATAGATGTCGGAAGCAGGCTGATAACGCCACTGAAAGCGGGCATTGATGTTCAGGTTGTCGGTTTGCTGATTGTATTGAACAAAGGTGGTGAAATACAATTTGTTGGTCAGTGTCACATCCAGACGGGGTCCTACCAGCCAGAATGTGGTATTATTCCAGGGTGCATCAAGTTCAATCAGGTTGTAGTTGGTGTTCAATGCCAGACTTACGTAGGGCTGGAACCGATACCCGATGTCTGTCGTTATGTTTAGTCGCTTGCCGTGCTGGTAATATCCTCCGTAACGGGTGGAGAAACCATAGGTGAACAGACTTTGTGGTTTGGACGTAAATACAGTACCAAAAGAGCGCCAATTGTGTTTGGAACCTATCGGTAATTGCTCTTTTCCTGTATTTGTCGGGTCAAAGGGCTGCAACAATTCCACGTAGTCGTAACCTACCCAGGCGGTAAAAACACTTTGGCTCCGGAAATTGAGATTGTACATCATGTAGGTGGTATTGTCGGTAAATTTTCCCTGACTATCAAAAAAGATGGTCGAACCCAGGGTCGGGCCATGACTCAGGATGGATCCGCCTTTAGGGAAAAACAGCCGCCCGGCCATTGGTTTCAAATTGATGTATCCGGTTCTGGGGACAAAACCTACCTCAGCGTTAAAGTTCTCACCAACAATCTCATGTTGCCAAAGGATCTGCCATTTACGACTCTTGTACTGCAAATGGCCTGCATGGATGAAATCTTTTCCCTGCGATTCAGGGCTCCAGGATTTTAGGAAAAGGGCCTTACCTGTCCATAAGTTGTTCGAAGACGCCAGGTTGTATTCCAAACCCAGGTTTCGGTTGTAGTCTGCCTGATCCTGGTTTCCAACGGCCGCCTTGTTGACAAACATGACGCCGATGTTCGAACGGCTGAAGACTTTACGTTGCAGAGCAAATACACCAAAATTTTGAGCTGCCAGACCCGTCTCTTCTACTTTGCGCGTTTGCATATCCATGACACCGATGCGCCAGTTCTCGTTGAGTTTACCACTCAAGCGCAGTCCGCCATCAATGGGAGCATCCAGTCCGATCCGGCGGGAGAAGAATGGCCGGATGGTCGAATACCCAAAGTTGTTAAACAAGTCACCATTTTCCAGGAAAAATTGCCGGCGTTCTGGGAAGAAAAGCTCAAACCGGTCAAGATTGGTCTGTTGCTGATCCACTTCCACCTGCGAAAAATCCGGATTCACCGTAAGGTCGAGGTTCAAGGAAGAGGTGATGGCTATCTTGGCATCCCCACCCACCCGGTAATCAAACCCGGCCTTTTCATCCTTGGTGAAGTCCTTGGACAAATTGGTTAGGACATAGGGAATCAAGGATATATTGGCTCCCGGTGCCGGAGGCGGCTCATCAAAAACGACGCTTCCGGTATAAGCCAGAGAAGCGGTGGGAAATTGCCGTGGAACCGGAGCCCACGCGCTTTTCTCGGTGCTCTGGACATCCAGGCGGCTGAAGTTAACGCCCCATTCCTTGATGCCCTTCTTATAGCGAATGCTTTTGAATGGGATGGACATTTCAATGACGTATTTATCCTCGAAGGCATGAACAGCCGAAGTCCATTTGTTGTCCCAGCTTAAGTCCACCGCCCCACCTTCATACATGGTGCCATCCCATTGGGCTCCGGCCGCATTGGCACCGAAACTGAAACCATTGGTCAGGTCATTGAAGGGATCCATGAAGAAGAGGAAGTTGTCATTTTTGCCAAATGTGAAATCCCGCCGTAGCGATTGAACGATATACCGTTGCCCGGCAGGATGATTGCAGACGACACTCAGGTAAAGATTCTTGTCGTCGTAAGCCATGCGTACCTGGGTCAGAATTATGGCCATGCTGGTATCCATCGGCAATACCATATGAAATTTGTCCGCTACATTTGCCTGTTGCCAGGTGGGTTCATCCAGAATACCGTCGATCGTCAGGGGTTCCGAGGCGTGAAAAATGGATAGTTGGTAGTCATGGTTAATCTTTTGGGCGTAACCAGGTGCCGATACACCAAACATCATTCCGATCCAAAGTAAATGCCTCCACATAGCTCCCGTGATTTTGCGGTGCCAAGATAGGATTAAGTTCAGTTAATCGATAACCTCAACGGGCTATTATCCCCTATTCGAGGCGTACATCCAGCATTTGGATCTTGGGTGATGCTTCCGGGCTACAAGTGAAGAAAACCCGTGCATTTGCCTTTGAGCCATAAATCGTATACCGACCTCTCAGTTGATTGTAGGGAGTCATGGTCCCGATGGAGTCCACCGTTCCAATTTGATCAAAGACACCTTGCAGGTCCACTTTTCGCAGCGATTTGGATTTATCCAGAAAAAAATTCTCGGCAAAGAGGCTATCCTGAGGCGAATCCGGCCAGGCCGGTAACAGATCAACCAGTGCGGATTGCAATTTCACCAAAACCGGGGAGACGGGGAACACCCTCCGTTCCAATCCGGCTTTTTGCAGGATCAGATCCAAAGACTTGTTAACCGGATTTCCCATCCCGGCATAGGTGCGGTTGGCGAAAGCCATCAATCCAATGCCCAGTTCGGGAATAAAGAGATGCACACTGCCATAGCCGGGCAGTCCTCCGCTGTGAGCGATGTAGGTCAAACCATGGCAATCCTGGCTCCATCCCAGACCATATCCGTAAAATGCCGCACGGCCACAGGGGCCTTCCGGATCATCCAAATCCTGACCAATGCCTCGCAAAGCATAAGGTTGCTGCATGGCACGCACCGATTCGGCAGATACCGGACCAGGTAACCCGGCACTTCCGGTAGGCCAACAACCTAGCAGATACGCTTCATAGCGTGCCCAGTCCTCCAGGGTGGAGATAAAGCCGCCCATACACGCATAAGCTCCATCTTTGAGAATTGGTTCTTCTTTCCATTGTTCCTCTTCCCACCGGTAGCCAATCGCCAAAGGAGTTTGTCCGGCATCTTCATAGTCCCAGATGCTATGGGTCATGCCCAGGGGTCCCAGGATGTACTCGTTCATGTATTGGCGGTACGGCATTCCACTGGCTTTGATGATCACTTGCCCCAGGAGTGCAAAGCCCAGATTACTGTATTCAAATCCTGTCCCGGGGGGTGTAGAAAATGAAACACCCTGCTGAACAAACCGCAGTAATTCCTCGTCCGAATCCTGCAATTGACGATCAGCCCAGGGATTGTCCTCGGGAAATCCGGCCGTCATCGTCAACAATTGGTGGATAGTGATCGGCGATGTATTCGATGTGGGATAGGCCAATCCTTTCAATTCCGGGATGTATTTTTCAGCGGCGTCCTGGACTTTTAACTTCCCGTCTTCCTGCAATTTCAGGATGGCCATGGCCGTCAGGCTTTTCGTCATGGAGGCTACCCGGTATAAGGTCTTGCCATCGGGTTTCTGATGTCCGGTCAAATTCAATTCTCCCCACCCTTGTTGATGGATCAACTGGCCATCCAATACGATTCCGTAGACGTATGAAGGGAGGTGCTGGTCCCGGGCATTGTTTTCAAAAATGGAGTCAATCTGCGACACCAATGCCAATATTCTGGCGGTCCGGTCAGTCTGAGTGAAAACAGGCATTTGATATTCCTCCTGCTCATTGGACGTTGATACCGGCCCGGTGGACGGTGGGTTTTTACATCGAACCAGCAGAACAAATGCTATGGTGAGGGCACAAAGAAGATTGGCTTTCATACGGTTGGTTTTCTTCCAAGATACGCAGAGTACGCCGCATCTCCCAGGTGCCTGGCCGTTTATGCAAACGAAATGACTTCCCGTTCATTCAAGAATTCATCATCAATCCTTTTTTCAGCATTTCCCGCCAACTAAGTGGAGATTGTTTGATTTTCTCCACCTCTTCCTGCAAAGCCTGGTCGATCAGTTGTTTTTCTGCCCGGATGGCTGCCTGGGTCCGGTAGGATCCGGTCTGCTGATCAAATTCAAGATCGCGTTGAATGGTATTTTTGAGCAGTGAGGTCTGGCGTTTATGATGCATCTCAAACTGATGTTCGTGTTCGTGCAGTACCAGGTCATAAGGACTACGGGACGAAATGAGCTTGACAAATATGGGAGCTGTTTCAATGGCAATAAACAACAACATAATGAACAGGCTGGCGATCCAGATGGCCTGGCTTCGTTGGCTCAAGCGGCTCAGCGCTTCCAACCGTGCAGCAAACCCATTGAACGGGGTATCCTCCAGTCCGGTGACATCGGTTTGCTGGGCAGTCTGCAACACCTGTAATTGCGATTCTTTTGCCTGGATTAACGGTTGATTGCGGGATACCAATTCCTGAAACTCCTGTTCGGCGCGGTCCGCATCGGCCTTCTTGACCTGATAGATGGGACCCAGGTTGCGTTGTCGCGAACCGCCGGTACCATCGGCTTCCTGTTGCGCAGCCAGAGCCAGTTCGTCGCGTTGTGCCTGATTTACAGCCATCTCGGACTTCAGTGCAGCGATCTCTGATTGGATTTTTTCATAATCGCCGGTGTAGCGGGCTTTCACCTTATCTTCCTGGTCTTTACGCACTTCCTGACGCATACTGACCAGCTCCGCCTGGATTTCCCGGTCAAAAATCTTCAATTCCAGGGGCTTGGAGATGACCAGAGCGATCAAAACGGCAAATGCGATCCGGGGAAGAGCCACAAAAAAATCTTTAAACCCATTGCCACGCCGTTTCATGCTTGAGACAATGTACCGGTCCAGGTTAAAGATCATTAACCCCCAGACCAATCCAAAACCAAGTGCCGGCCACCAGGATTGAAATACCGTGTATATGGCATAGCCGGCTGCGATAAAGGCCAACACCCCGGTGAAAAATATCGTGGCGCCAATGCCAACATATTTATTATGATCGGTGGGGCAGCGCTTTAATACGGAAGGATGGATGCCGGAGCAAAAGAGAAAAAATCGCTGAATGCGTTCCATGTTTTATCAGGTTTTGGTAAAGATGTATGAATGCTTTTGATAACCTGAAAATAGACGGGTTTGGTATGCTCTGACGCAAATTTTCGACGAGTCCTAGCAGATAACCTATCAGTTAGGCAACCACATCAATGAGTTGAAATCTTCAACTTTACCTTAAATTCAGGTGAATTTTGCCTAAACCATGCCGCGTAAAACACTTTCCGACGAATTAAAAAAAGCAATCGCCCATTTACCATCCCGGGAGAAAGACAAATACCTGTTCCGGCTGATTGCCAAGGACTCCATCCTGACGGAGCAACTGGAATATCAATTGCTGGAGGAGGGATCGACCAAAGAACAGCGTCGTTCGCAATTGCAAAATGAGATTGAGAATGAGATCAACGGGATCCCTAAAGCGCATCGTCGGATTCGGGCACTGATCTCAGCCGTCCGGGGCCAGAGCGCCTTGATATCTCGCCATCTGCGGGTAACCGGTGACAAATATGGAGAAATCGAACTTAATCTCACTCTGGTCCTTTCCACCCTGAAGATGGTTGCCAGGCATTACACCATGGGCAATCCACGGGACCAGATCAAGCTTTACGAGTACATCATTCAACGCTTGTTCAAACTGGGAAACCTGGCAGATAAAATCCACGAAGATTACCGGATGGATTTTTCAGAAACCCTGCAGGAAACAGGCCGGACAATTGGATCGAATGAACTGCTGATGCATACGTGCATCATGCGGGGCCTCGATGTGAATGAACTCATCGCTGGAGACTTCCCCCGGCCCGCATTTTGATCGGACCAAAGGGGTTTCTAAAATTGCCCTGAAATGTCCTGAATGGCATGAACAAAAGACTTCATTTCATCCATCGTCCCAATGGATACCCGGCACCATTTCCCGCCTTCGAAACCGTTCGAGCGAATGATGTAACCCTTGTTCAGCATATCGGCAGCAAAGTCTCCCGGATATTTACCCAGATTGAACATGAAAAAATTGGTCGATGAATCCAAGGTACGGCGGCCCATCGACTGGATGGCCTTCATGGCAAAATGTCTGGCTTCGTGATTCATCGTGCGAATCTTATTCCGGTAGGCTTCATCCCGCATGCTCGCTAAGGCGGCTGCCATGGTCAGGTTACTGACACACATCTGGGTGCTGTCAAAAAAATTGTCTTCCAACGCTTTGATCAGGGAAGCGTGTCCGGCAGCAAATCCGATCCGCAGGCCGGCCATCCCATGGATCTTGGAGAACGTACGCAGAATCATCACATTAGGATGATCATGGACCAGGTCCATCATCGATTGAGCCTGAGGATCTTCCTGAAAATCCATATAGGCTTCATCGATCAATACGACCGTCTGACGAGGCACGGACAAGGTAAAATCCCGCAACTGTCCGGCATCCAGAATGGTGGCCGTCGGGTTGGCTGGATTGCAGATGTAGACCAATTTGGTCTCCGGAGTAATGCGGCTTGACATCGCCGACAGATCATGAACGCCCTCTCCGTTCACCGGAACTTCAATGACCTTATTTCCTAATTTTTTACTGAGCTCCGGCAGGATGAAAAAAGTGGGTGTCGCGGAGACAACCGGTCCACCGCTGAAATGACGGGCGGCCAGATTTAAACCCTCACTGGATCCGGCAGTGACCAGCACCTCTTCAGCACTCAACCCATAATATTTGGCCAACTCTTTTCGGAAACCTTGCATGGTGGGCACATTGAACTGGTAGCGGTTGGCGAGACCGGTCATCTCGGCAATGGCTTGTTTTGCCCCCGGAGCAATCCCGTATGGATTTTCATTCGACCCCAGGTTGATCAATCCTTCAGCCATTCCAACATGACGTAAGAGCCTTTCTTCGTTGGCCAAGGATTTCAGGTTCAGGGAGAGGCCCAGGGCAGCCAATCCGGAGTTGCGCAACCAGGCGCGGCGATTCATACCTTCCTGCATGATTTCAGTTTTTTACTAAGATATAACAAATAGCAAGTATGCCTACCAGAAGTTCCAGGTCCGTCCCCATACCCATCCCAGGTTAATCAATTTTCCATGGGTTCCTCCGTTGCTTGACCAATGCACCATTATCCTACTTTCATTGCCCCTTTTCCACATTCCCATAACTCTTTAAATTTATCCCGCTATGCAACTGGATTATGATTACATCATCATAGGGAGCGGTTTTGGCGGATCGGTGAGCGCGCTAAGACTCAGCGAGAAAGGCTATCGCGTCCTGGTCCTGGAGAAAGGTAAATGGTGGAATGAAAATGATTTTGCCAAAACCAATTGGCAACTGCGTAAATGGATGTGGGCCCCACGGCTGGGATTTAGAGGAATCTTTAAAATGACCTTTCTTAACCACATCACCGTCCTGTCCGGGGTCGGTGTGGGTGGCGGATCGCTGACTTATGCCAACACGCTGCCCGTACCGGATGAGGCATTTTATCATTCGGGCAGTTGGCAGTATCTGGCCGATTGGAAAACCGAATTGGCACCATTTTACGAGCTGGCTTATCGCATGTTGGGAGCCACCACACATCCTTACCAGGGCACGGCCGATCACAAATTGCAACACGTGGCAAACGACCTGGGGATCGGTGATCAATACCATCCTACCAAGGTGGCGGTGTATTTTGGAGACCCCGGACATCAGGTCCCTGACCCTTATTTTGGAGGCCAAGGACCCCACCGCACCGGCTGTATCCATTGCGGAGCTTGCATGACGGGTTGCCGGCATGGCGCTAAAAACACCCTTGATAAGAATTATCTGCATCTTGCCCGGCAACTGGGTGCCGAAATCCGGGCAGAAAGCAAGGTGGAAGATGTTGTTCCATTGGATGGAAAGCATGGATCCACCGGATACCGCATTTCCTACCAACCGAAGAAAGGTAAATTGCAGTTTGCCACCTCTCGTGGTGTCGTTTTCGCGGGAGGGGTACTGGGCACCATCCCCTTGTTACTGAAACTAAGACAATCGACCCTACCCCTCCTCAGTGATCAGGTTGGATGTCAGGTACGCACCAATAATGAAGCCCTGGTCAATGTAGTGAGCACACATCCGGAACAAGGTGATTTTTCTAAAGGGATAGCCATTGGATCCATTGTCCGGACCGATAACAACAGTCACCTGGAGCCTACGATCTATGGTCGCGGTTCCGGTTTTTTCAAACTGTTGATGGTGCCCTGGATTCCCGAAGAAAATGGGTGGAAACGCTGGGGATTGTTGTTCGTACAGATCTTTATACGTCCCTGGCAATGGTTTCAGGCACTTTTCCGCGGAGATTATGCATCCCGATCGACTTATTTATTGTTTATGCAAACCCTGGACAGCACCCTTCGATTACGTCGAGGCCGGCTTACCCCGTTAAAGACCCAACGGGAGAAGGGTCCGGCTCCAACGGCCTTCCTGCCGGCCGTGCGCCCTCTAATCCGGAGTTATGAAAAACAAGTCAAAGGCATGGCCTTTGTTGGATTCACCGAAACCTTGCTCGGCATCCCGACAACTGCACACATTCTGGGTGGTGCAGTGATGGGAACTTCCGCTGCCGACGGTGTTATTGACAAAAGCAACCACGTATTCGGATATCAAAACATGTTGGTGTGTGATGGCTCCATGATCTCAGCCAATCCGGGTGTTAATCCGTCACTGACCATCACAGCCATCAGTGAGCATGCCATGGCGCAAATTCCCGTGAAATGAGGATTATACTTTCGTGGATTTGGATTTTAAATTGGTTGCAATCCACCGGATTGGCTAATTTCATTTAAAGAGTGTAAATTAATTACCGCATGAATCGTAGAGAATTCATCCTTCAGTCTACCCTCGTCGGAATGGGTTTGCCTTTCGGAATAAAAAGCATACCAGGGAAAACCCATTGGCTTACGCTCAGTTTTGATGACGGTTTTAAAAAATCATTTTATCGCATCGCCGGGATCCACGAGCAATTCGGACTACAGGCCTGCCTTAACGTCATCGCTTCCGGCCATCTCCCCGGTTTTAAAAAAGTGGATCAATGGATACTCCCTGAACTGATGGGTGATTTTGACGATTGGAACACCCTCAAATCCCGCGGACACGAGATCATGCCCCACACCTGGGAGCACCTCAACCTCACCAAGGTCCCTGAGGCGCTGGCCAAGGAGAACATGCGCAAATGTTTCGACTATTTTGAAGAGCATCTGGAAGGATATGACCCCACTTATGCGGTGTATAACTTTGCCTTCAACGCCTCCAACCCTGAACTCGAAGATTTTGCCCTGCAACGTGTTCGTGCCGTCCGTACGGCGGGCTGGGTCATCCTTAAAGACCAAACGGCCAATCCAATTCCGACGCAGCAAACAAATTTACGGCTGGGTTGCTGGAGTCAGGGACCGGACTACTGCGACACCTTTGTGGAAGAGCACATTCAGCAATTTCTGAATAGCCCCGGCGGCTGGCTGATCCTGAATCTGCACGGACTGGATGACGAAGGATGGGGTCCGCTACATCCCGCCTTCCTGGAAGAATTATTGGCCAGGCTGACACAAGTGCCTACCCTGGCCATTAAACCTGCCGGAGTTTTTCTGCAAGGAATATAGTCCTGCCGCAGGTAAACATTCTGCTGGTTCCGGTGTGACCGGAATCGCAGTTCATTCAGGAATAAAAACTCTGTTTGCGCCCACGGCATTCATCGACATTTAAATAACTTTGATGCATCAACCTCCTATCCGGGGATAGGAATTAATCGTACCAACCTATGACAAAGACCATCTCCAGTAGACCAATGCCCCTTTTGCTGGGTATTGGACTTTCCTTATTCATCATTGCGTGTCAGGAAAAACCAAGCCAACAATCAGCGTTTGATGCCATCCAATACGTCGATCCCCAGTTGGGTGCCGTTCATGCCCGGTGGTTCTTCTACACGCCGGCCGCACGACCCTTTGGTATGGCAAAACTGGCTCCGCACACCAACGCCTATGAAAGCATTGGTTCCTGGATGCCGGGTGGCTATGACGATCGCCAGACATCCATCGAAGGTTTCGGTCATTTTCATGAATTTCAAATCGGAGGGGTGGTCGATATGCCATTCACCGGGATCGTCAAGTCCGTTCCCGGTACCCTGGATGATCCCGACGGAGGCTACCGCTCACGATTTGACAAATCCACTGAAACATCTGAACCGGGCTATTATTCGGTCGTTTTAAAAGACTACCACATCAAAGCCGAACTGACCGCTACTGAACGGGTCGGGTTCCATCGCTATACCTTTCCGGCTTCCGATTCGTCGGGAATATTATTTGATATCGGCCACAAACAAGGCGAAAGCAGCGATGTAATCCGGGCAGTTGCTGAATTAGTCAATGGGAATGAAATCGAAGGGTCGGTCGAGACCTATCCCGAATACTGCAAATTTTGTGATCCGGACCGGTATGTGACCATGTATTTTTGCGCTCGCTTAAACAAACAACCTGAATCGGTTGGCACTTTTCTGGAAAATGAGATCCAGCCGGGAAATACAAAAACCGAAGGCATTCACAACGGGATCTATCTGCGCTTCCCCACCACTGAAAATGAAATCGTGGAAATGCAGGTTGGTGTCTCCTACACCAGCATAGCAAATGCCCGGCTCAACCTGGATACGGAAAGTAAAGGTCAAACGTTTGATGCCGTCCATCAAACAGCCACCGCCACCTGGAACGACTGGTTGTCCCGTATACAAGTGGAGGGTGGTTCGCGGGGAGACAAAACCAAATTTTACACCGGACTGTATCACGCTTTGTTGGGCAGAGGCATAGCCAGCGATGTCAACGGCCAATACAAGTTACATGGACCGGGCATTGGGCAGATTCCCCTGGATAATCAAGGACAACCCACCCACCATCATTTTAATACCGACGGCATGTGGGGTGGGTTCTGGAACCTCAGTCAATTGTGGTCACTGGCCTACCCGGATTATTATCAGGAATACCTTCAGTCAAACCTTGATTTCTACCAGGAAACCGGGTGGTTGCACGACGGAGAAGCCGCCGGGGCATACACCAACGGTGTACAAACCAACGTTCAGGGTCTCCTCCTCGCGGCAGCCTACAATTGCGGTTTGCGCGACTTTGATGTGGAATCTGCCTATCAGGCCGCCGTTAAAAATGAGCTGCAATACCATGGACGCAACCTGGGTAATGGCAAATACGATCTGCACCGGTTTGTCAACCTGCATTATGTCCCTTTTGAAGACACCACACTCTCCAATGGATGGGTATTTAATTTTGGCACCTCTCACACAGTCGAATATGCATTTACCTCGTTTGCTGTTGCCCAGTTTGCCCGTGCGTTGGGCCACCAGGACGACTATCAAAAATTGTTGGCACAATCAGACTATTGGCGAAATATCTTTGACCCCGAAACCAAATTTATCCGGCCCAGGTATGCGGATGGCACCTTCCTTTCACCTTTTGATCCCATGAAACCCTGGGTAGGATTTCAGGAAGGGAATGCCTACCAGTATACCTGGTATGTGCCTCAGGATCCTGCCGCTTTGGTTGATGTTTTGGGAAAGGACCTCTTCAATGAACGGCTTGAAAACACCTTTGAAGAGTCCCGTAAAAGTGTCTTCGGAGGAGGAAAGGAATTGGACAGTTTTTCAGGTTTGGAAAAATTATACAACCAGGGAAATCAACCCTGCTTATTCCATCCCTGGCTGTTCAATTATTCCGGCAAACCCTGGCTTACCCAGAAATGGACCCGCATCATTTGCGATGAATTCTACGGGACGGAACCATTGCATGGCTATGGGTACGGACAGGATGAAGATCAGGGCCAGTTAGGCGCCTGGTATGTCCTGGCAGCCCTGGGTCTGTTTGATGTCCAGGGGCATGCCGCCGGGCGACCTACTTTTCAGTTCGGCAGTCCGGTCTTTCCAAAAGTCACCATTGCCATTGGCCAGAATCCCGGCAAATCTTTGGTTATTGAAACAGAAAATAACGGCCCGGAACATTATTACATCCGGGAGGCCTCCTTCCAGGGGAAGTCCCGGGACAATTGCTGGATCTACCGGGATGAATTGATCCAGGGCGGCGTCTTGCATTTTGTGATGGATTCACTGCCAAATACCACCTTTGGAACGCAGACACCTCCGCCGTCGGGAGATGCATTCTAATCAAATTTTCGAAACATGCGCATAATCATTTTACTACTGCTCTTCAGTTGGCTCGGATGCACTTCAAACAGCCGGCAATTGGTTGAGGAAATTCAATCCAATCCCTATTTCCCCTTTGTCAAATACAAAGCTCAGGATGTCGTAAAAACCGGTTTTAATGCCGGTGACGGATACAGCGAAGTGTGGATCCGAGATTACAACACCTTCATCAAACTTTCCGCCGAAGTCTATCCGGCGGATGAACTGAAACAAAACCTGCTGGTATTTTTCCGGTTGCAAAGCCGGGATGGAAACATCATCGATGGTTTTGTTCCTGCCTCCACGGTGGACGCGGATTACGATGGCATAACGACGGAATTGGAAAAGCACTATGTGGGTCATAAAAATACGGTCGAAACCGACCAGGAGACCTCCCTGGTCCAGGCGGTGTACAAATTCATTCAGTCTACCGGTGATTCCACCATTTTGCAGGAAATGATCGGAGTACAAACGGTGTCAGACCGGATGGAAGATGCCATGCGTTACCTGATGAAAAACCGTTACAATGAGGAATATGGCTTGATCTACGGCGCCACCACGGCGGACTGGGGAGACGTACAACCCGAAGGTGGCTGGGGCGTCGACATCTCCGATTCGACGCATTATGCCATTGACATCTACGACAATGCCATGTTCATCATTGCGCTGGACAATCTCATTGAAATGGTCCCTGAATCCGCCTACCATTGGCAGCCCATTCGTGATCAGGTCGCAGAAAATTGCCGGAAGCATCTGTGGGATAAATCGAAACAAAAGTTTATTCCTCATCTCTACCTGAATGGATCGCCCTTCCCGGAGGATTTTGATGAAAATGCCATTTATTACCATGGCGGCACAGCAGTTGCCATCGAGGCCGGCCTGTTGACGGATTCTGAAATTCGCGACGCATTAAAGCAAATGATTCGTGATCAACAGGAAGCCGGAGCAGGATCCATTGGGCTGACCATGTTTCCGGTGTATCCACAGGGTTATTTTAAAAATAAGGTTATGGGGCCCTACAGCTATCAGAACGGAGGCGACTGGACCTGGTTTGGAGGCCGGATGATCCAGCAACTGGCCGCTCACGGGATGATACGGGAAGCCTACGATCAGATCCAACCGATGGTGCAACGTGTGAAGGAAAACAACGGATTCTACGAATGGTATACGGTCGACAACCAGCCGAAAGGTTCTGGTACGTTCAGAGGTTCGGCCGGAGTATTGTATGAAGCCATCCTGATGTTGGAAGATTATGCCCGGACAAACGGACATTGACCGGAGGGGATGACTCTGCGACGTGTCCTCTTGAAAAAAATGTATTTTATGGTGCAAATCCAATCGTAATGCCATTCTACCGTTCCCTGGCCTTGTCTGCCCTGATCTTTATTTTGATCCCGTTTTGGTTATGTTCACCGCCGCCAACCACCTTTCAGGCACCCTGGTTTGCCGAACTGGAATCAGACCGGCCATGGGCCGGACCTGAGTTTTGGTTAAATCCCCTCCAGGCGTGGCATCAAACCAATGGTGAATTGCAGATCATCGCCTCGGGAGGTGACCGCAATTGTGTCCTGCTTACGCGTGAAGTCACCCCAGATCCCGGCCGGTTATCAACCAAAACAACCATCAGACGCTTGCACGGTCCCGGTCAGCGTTGGCAAGAGAACTCCACCGACCAAACGGCAACGGAAGGCAATGTCCCCTCCAGCAGTGAAGAGGAAGGATGGGTAGGTTTTCAGATCGGACTGTGCGGAGAATTTGATGATTTCCGGGATGATGCGATTCATGGTGTGGGATTTTGTGCCGGTATTTCCACCGATGGCCGTTTGTTTATCGGTAGTCCTTCATCCGCCCAGCCAGGCCTCCCGGGTTGGGAAAACGTGGAAATGCAACTGGACGCATTACCCATTGATTCGACCCATTATGAAGTGCGTCTTCAAGCACGTGAAATGCAACTAAATGCCCGCGTGGCTTTATCCCGTCAGGTGCACGCCTCGTGGTTACCGGGTTTGCTGGCCCTGACCTGCTCACAGGGAATGCCGGATTCGTTGCCTCTGAGTCATCATAAACCGGAATTCTCCGAACTCCGGGAACTTCCAAAACAAAATGGGGGCAACATTTATGCGGCTTTTGGTTTGTGGACCGTGGAAGGCGAAAAACTGGCTGTACACAACAACCGGACCTTTGGGCCGATCCTCTGGACACAATATACCGTATCGGACCAGGTACTTAAAATGGCTGTCCAGATGGCCCCGGTAGGTAATGATCTTCACGATGTGACCCTGACGGTCCATGGAAAAGAAATCGCCCGCGCCCTGATCGATACACCGGCGTATAATGCGGTGCTTCGCGTCGAGAACTGGAACGACAGCCTGAAACAGAATTACATCGTCCATTACCGGAATAAACGCGGACAACACTTTCAATATGCCGGCATCGTACCAGCCATGCCCCGGGAACATCTTAAAGTGGCTTCCCTTTCATGTATGGATGATGTCGGATTTCCACAAAAAGACATCGTGGAGCATTTGGCCGAACACGATCCTGATCTCTATCTTTTTCATGGGGATCAGTTGTATGAGCGCGTTGGAGGATATGGCGTGGAAAACCGGAATAAGCTGGACTATCTGCGGAAATGGTATCTTTTCGGTTGGACTTTTCGTGAACTGATCCGCAACCGGCCCGCAGTGATAATTCCAGACGATCATGACGTATTTCATGGCAACCTGTGGGGTGCCGGAGGTAAAGCGGCCGATGTGACCCATGGGTATGGTTATGAAGCTCAGGACGACGGGGGCTATAAACAACCGCCATCTTTTGTTAACCTGGTTCACCGCACCCAAACCGCCCATCTTCCGGACCCCTACGATCCGACTCCCGTGCTGCAAGGCATTTCCGTGTATTACACGTCCATGAATTACGGAGGTGTCTCATTTGCCATTCTCGGCGACCGGCAATGGAAATCCGCACCTAAGGCGCTTTTCCCGGAAGCAGAGATAGAAAACGGATGGCCGCAAAACAAATCCTGGAATGCCAAAACACAAGCGTACCACCCCGATGCCCAGTTGCTGGGACCTCGCCAGGAAGCGTTTCTGGAAGACTGGGCCGGAAATTGGCCGCAAGGCACCTACCTCAAAGCGGTGGTTTCCCAGTCCCCTTTCTGTAACGTAGCGACTTTGCCGAAAGACATCTACCATGACAAGTATGTGCCCACCCTGCCCCGGTACCGGGTAGGTGAATACCCGCCCGATGACCGCCCGGTCGCAGACTTTGATTCCAATGGTTGGCCACAAAATAAACGTAATCAGGCGATTGCATCGATGCGTAAAGGCTTTGCAATTCACCTTACCGGTGATCAGCATTTGGGCTCCACCGGGATTTACGGCATCGATGCATTTGGCGATGCGAACCATTGGGTGGCTACCCCTGCCATCTCGAATTTATGGCCACGCCGGTGGTTTCCTGCCGCCTACGGTGCGGATGGACAGGTAGCCGGGCAACCACGCAATATAGGCAAGTATGAAGACGGCTTTGGCAACAAAATGACCGTTCTGGCCGTAGCCAATCCTTATGACATTGATCGTGAACCTGGAAAAATATACGACAAAGCGCCTGGTTATACCATCCTTGACTTTGACGTCCCGAATCGAGAAATCACTGTGGCCATTTGGCCGCGCTGGTCTGGTCCCGGCGAGCCAACCGATCACAATCCATACCCGGGCTGGCCGGTCCGGATCAACCAATTGGATAATTACGGCCGTAAGCGGGTGGGATACCTCGATCCGGTTGAAGTGGACGGGAACCAATTAGTAAAGGTTTTCGACGATACCAATGGTGAATTGATCTATGCGTTGCGACCGCAGGCAGGATCATTTCGACCCTTCATTTTTGATACGTTAAAAACCTACCGGGTATCCATTGAATAATGGAGGACCCCGCTTTGAACACCCCGGAGATGACACAAATCATTTTGCCTGCTAAAATGATTTGGTTAAGCTTGTGGCACAAGAAGGAAATTGAGTGCTATGAAGCAATTTTTTACTCCGAAAAGATTACTCGCATTTACGATAGGAATTTGTTACCTGTGGTTTGGTTTTTTGAAATTTTTTCCCGGATTGAGCCCCGCTGAAGCACTTGCCGGCGACACCATCAATGTGCTCACCGTCGGACTCATCCACGGCCGCCTGGCCATCGTCCTGCTGGCCATCTGGGAATTTGCCGTTGGTACCGCACTTGTGTTTAACATCATCAATAAGCAAGTCTTGTGGATGGCGTTCATTCACATGGGTTGCACCTTTCTGCCATTGATCTTTTTCCCTTCGTTGTCTTTCAGCGCCGCGCCGTTTGGCCTGTCTTTGATTGGCCAGTACATCATTAAAAACCTGGTCTTTATCAGTGCATTGCTCTACCTTTACCAGGAGAATGGAGCAAAAACAACCGTTAAGGACACCTTACGCACTGCGGAACCCCTGGAACAGGTGGAATTTTGAATGGCGTTTAATTGCTGGAAAGGCCAAGGATTTATTCATCCTGCAGTTTGATCCAAGCACGAACAACCTGTTCGAGTGCAGTTTTTTTTCGTTCAATGTCTTCGAGACTCTGGAATTTAGCATTTCGGCCTTCTTTTCCGTCGCCTTCAAGCAGGCCGTGGTCGTCCTGAATTAAAGCCCCTTTATGGAACATGAGGCTGACATGCTTTTTTGCATTCATAAAATAAGAAGCCATATTCCCTTTGTAAATAAATGTCGGCGCACTCCATTTTATGTCTTCCGTAATGCGGGGATCGGTTGCCAGAATTATCTCCCTTACTCGCTGAATTTCAGCATTCATTGGATGGCCTTTGGCGCTTAAATAAGCATCTACGTCTGGATTTTGATTGTTTAATTTCATGATGTCCGGTTTAGGTAAGGTCATAGATTTTGCTCAATTGGGCGGTTTTTTACCCCATCGTGAAGGCCTTATTACCAATACCAGTACGGCACCAGCCGCCCCCACTTTAAGTATGTTGAAAACGAGATTACTCATCATCAAAAACAGATCGATTTTTTCGGTGGCATAGCGATTCAAAATGGTCAATCCATAAACCATAAAACCCACGAGCAATCCATAAATGAAACCCTGGCTGAGTGTGCCGATGCGTTCACTGTATTTACCAGCGAAATAAGTAAAAAACAATCCGAATATCAGGTAACCGATCGAAAGGAAAATGAAGTCCGGCATGTCCCGGAGAACACCTGGAATTGGTGCCAGAAAATGGAAAGCTCCGTAATACATGAAGTCAATAAAAAACATAAAAACGGCCACGGTGAAGGCTCCAATCAATAGCGACTTAATGGACATGGCATCAATGAATTGGTTATCCTTAAAGTTACGCCTTTCCCGGCAGACAAATGGTTACCAAAATAATTCTCTGCACCGGCATTTCCAGGATCCAATCCGGTCGTTCATCCCTTAATTCGCCCTCTCGTCCACATTCGTGACCTCTTGATTTGAAAGAGAAATAGTATTTTAGGAATTCATACCGACATAGTCAATGAAATCACTGTATGCGCTTTTGGTTGGCATCAACGATTACCAGGCACCGCTGGCACAATTAAGAGGCTGCCGGAAAGATGTTGCCCAAATCGAAGGTTTTCTCGATAAATACATGGCTTCTTCCCTGGACATCCATCTGAAAAAACTGCTCGACCGGGAAGCGACCTATACCGGCATTGTTACCGCATTCCGCAATCATTTGAGTCTGGCCGGTCCCGGTGATGTGATTTGGTTCCATTTCAGCGGACATGGATCGGAAGAACCTACCGCTGACGATTTTTTATCCATCGAACCAAACGGCAAAGACCAAAACCTCATCTGTTACCCGGATCCTGACGGACCCTCGGACTACCTGGCCGATAAAGAATTGGCTGTTTTGTTGCATCAATTGGAACAAAAACATACCAGCGAAGACCGTCCTCATATCCTGGTGTCTCTGGATTGTTGCCATTCCGGTTCCGGGACACGGTCAGCTGTTTCCGCTCCGGATATCGTCACCAGAAATGCTCCAACCCAGGGTATAAAACGCACCCTGGCCAGTTATGCAGATGGTTTTTATGCCCAAAGGCAAGGGCAACTGCAGATCCCGGTGGCTTCCCATCTGGTATTGAGTGCCTGTGAAAGTGTCGAACGGGCCGGCGATCTGCCCCAGGGAGGGGCTTTCACCACCGGTTTGGTCAACGCATTGGAACAAGCCAAAGGAATGATCAGTTACAACGACCTGTACCTGCAAGCCCGTGCTTCGGTCCGCAAAATCCTGAAAACCCAAACACCAAAATTTGCCACCATCGGTTCTTTTGACCCTTATACCCGCTTTTTGGATGGGTCCCCGATGGGATCTCCAATTCTGTATGAGATTCAACAAAAAGACAATGGCTGGTCCATTCAATGCGGAGCCGTCCATGGATTACCCACCGATGCCTCCTCGCCTCTGGATGTGGAAGTCTACTCCCCCGCACCAGAGTCAAAACTTCTGGGCAGGGGACAGATCACCAGTGTTGGCGCACAACGCAGCCAGATAAAGTTGCTTGATGGCTTCAACTTCAAACATTTATTGCGGTCCATGATGCCCGGAGAAGAAAATTACCTGGGTAAAATCATCAGTTGGCCCGCTGAGCCGGTCCTGGTACAACTTTCCGGCGAGGTGGAGGGACTGGAACGGATCAGGAATGAGTGGCGATCAGACAAAAACATCCATTGGACCGGTGATCCGGTCGATTCCGGTTTAACTATTACCGCCACTACAAACCATTTTACTCTCCGGGATGATGCCCTCCAACAAGTGGCCATGAAGTCCCAGGGAGTGGAACAGGAAGATGCCGTGGAAATGATCGATGCGGTCAGCAAACTGGTGAATTGGAGGCGTTCGATCACTCTGAACAATAAAAAGCCTACGGCACTCAAGGATATGGTTCGTTTGGAAATCATTGTCCATGATACCCAGCGAAAAGAGCAAGTCCTGACGTTGCCGGAAGTAAAATTGTATGCCAACGCAGAAAATAGCATGAAAGGGCAATTTGGCTTTGGCGCCCGGGTTAAGGTCAAGGACGCCCAACAACCTTTATTCTGCTATCTGTTCCATCTCCGCCAGAATTACAGCATTCAGTGCTACGAAGGAGAGGTAACCTTCCGGCCTGAAGAATTTCCGGACCAACAGGAGGTTACCCTGCCGTTGTGGAAAAAGATATACGGTTGGGGCCCTGCTTCCGATGAGGCACAAACCACTTCCTACTTCCAATTAATCGTAACCACCGAACCCCTCGATTATCAACAGCTTATGCAAAGCGGCCTGCGAGTGGTGAGGGATGAATTCAGCCTCTGGAACCCAACCAAACTGGCAGACGATTGGTACGTTTCCACCATTAAGGTGACCATCACCAGGCAAGACAATTCAATTGGCGCTCAGGATCCGGTCCTACTTGCCGATGGACAACTGGTCATCGAGGCGCACCCCCACATGAAAGGTAAAGTCGGTTTATCCAGTGTGTCCTCCGGGATGCGGAGCCAGGATCCGGTCCAGTATTTCAGTCAATTGAATCGACCGGGATTTGAATTGCAATCATTGTCCCAAACACGTTCCTCGGCTTCTCAGCAAGTCCTGGAAATCACGGATATCCCACCCGGTATCCAATTGGATGAAGAGCCTCTGATGATCCGGTGGCAGTCCCCGATTGCCGACAATGAAATGTTGCTGCCGATTGCCTTCGACGGCCAACACTTTACCATTACCGGACAAGGTGTTCCGGAGGGTGACGGCGTGAACATTTCAATCACCTCCTTACCCCAGCAGTATGCTCCTACTGAAGGAGAAGCTTCACCATTTTCAGATCAGGTACAGGACCGGAGTTTGTTCTCCTCCTTGAAACTTGCATTCTTCAAAGTGGTCCTGAAAAAGGAAGATTCCACGTACCGTCTCCAGTGGGCCGAGATTTCGGATGGTAAAGTCACTACCTCACGCGAAAACATCCTCAACCGGGTATTGCAATCAAAAAAAATTCTATTGCTTGTTCACGATCTATGGGGTGACGGAGCAGGGATGTTGCGTGATCTCCACAAAGTCAATCACCAATCCGGAACACCCATTCCCGAACAATTTGATCTGATCCTGTTGTTCGATTACGAATCCATGGCTACTCCCATTGAAGAAACGGCAACCCACTTGAAATCCGTTCTGGATGAGATGGGATTTGGTCCGGACGACGCGTACGAGGTCACCGTGGTCGCCAAAGGTCTGGGGGGACTGGCTGTACGCTGGATGATTGAGAAGTGTGACGCCGATGGCTGGCTCGACCAGGTCTTATTGTTAGGCACACCCCATCAGGGCACCCCTTACGGTAAACTGGATCGGTTCCGCAAGATCGCCGGTACCATCATGGATGCGGTGATCAATTTCGTGCCGGACGCCATTCCCTTTCTGCCCAATGTTCTGAAGTTGGTCAGAGGGGTTGGGGAGGTCAGTGTTACCCTGGGACAGATGGCCCCGGATACTCCATTTCTGAACCGGCTTAATTCCAGTTCGCCTCCCGGAGCCAGGTACCACATTTTCGCCGGAGATGTCTCTCACTATGAATTACCCCAGGGAGGATTTTCAACTTTTCTTAAGAAAAAATCCGCACATCTGGCATTTCGGGGTGAAAGCCATGACTTGTTTTCCCCGGTGAAAAGCAATCAGGCGGAAGAACTTTGGCAATTGCGCCGCCAGGAGGTTAATCTGCTACCGGTGTTGCGTTGCCAACACCTGGACTACCTCACGAGTTCAGATGGACTGAGCCAATTGGCTCAATTCCCATTTTGAAGCACCACCGACTTCGGAATTGCCCTGAAAATGGCCGGATGGGTTAAGCTGCTGCTCCAGATCGAAATTAATGACCTCCTCCGGTCGTTTTTCCTCGATCACCGACCACCGATTTTCCCAGGATCAATGCAAGAATAGCTCCCAGTACGCCCATTTTCAATATGTCAAAAACCAGGGTGATCAACACCTGACCGAAATCATCCAGAGGCTCTGTCGCGTATCGGATTAACGTGGTGGTGGCAAAAACCAAAAAACCAACGATCAGTCCGAAAATAAAACCCGGAGAAACGCCCGCTAAAGCTCCGTGGTATTTGCCGGCAAGGTGGGTGAAAAACAAGCCCAGAATCAGGTAGGCAATGATCAAAAACAGGAAATTAGGCATTTCCCGCATCGGAAATATGGTTAATGAATCAGCCATCAGAAGACCGTAAAATACGTAGTCGATCAGAAACACGAATACGGCGCTGATTACCATCCCGGTTAATAGTTTCGCATTAGACATAAGCATATATTGGTTGGTTAATTAATCGTTGCTTTTAGCTGCCAGGGAATTCAGGTGTGTGATCGGTAGGGGTAAGTCGCTTGGAAGAATCGAAGTCAGCCATCAATCAAACGTTTATTGATCAACCTGACCGGTAAGCAAGATCCTAAAGTAAGAATAAATTACGATTCTTTGAGCTGCCCTTATATTATTATTAATTTGGTGCATATTCTGCGAACATGGCTGAGGAACGCGAGAACCGGAAGTTGGTGGCGGTGGTATTCACCGATCTGGAAGGTTATACCGCCATGGTCCAGCAAGATGAACGAAAAGCGCTCCAGTACATCGATGCGCACCGGGACGCATTGTTTCAACTGGTTCCCCAATACCACGGTAAAATCGTGCAGTTCTACGGAGATGGGAGCTTGTCCTATCACGAAAGCGTCCTGGATGCCGTCCAGTGCGCCCTCGCCCTGCAAAAGATCTATCTGGAGGCTGACCCGGTCGTACCTGTCCGGATTGGCATCCACCTGGGAGACATTATATTCCGCGGAGATTCCATTTTCGGAGATGGCGTAAATGTAGCCTCACGGATCCAGGCGCTCGGGAAAGCCGGATGCATCCTGGTTTCCCAAAAAGTTGCCGATGAAATAAAAAATCATCCCCAGCTGCCCTTACAATACCTTTACAATGCTGAGCTGAAAAATGTCAAGGAACCGGTTCCGGTTTATGCCCTCAATTTCCCTTTTCTGGTCGTGCCGGAAGCACCATCCGATCAGGCAAAACATTTGCTGGCAGAACCCCGCAGAAATCGGATGTTTTGGGTGGTGATCGTTGCATTTCTGGTCTTGGTCACCGGACTTATTACCATCTTCAACAAAAAGATATTTTCCAATCATCCAACCGTGGCTTTCAATCCCTCCATGGTCGACACCATCCACAAAATTGCCGTTCTCCCGTTTTCAAACCTGACCATGTCCGACGACCTGGCCGAAGTATCCAAAATGGCAGCCCACTGGATTTCCCATGGGTTAGCATTGGATCCTAAAGTTAAAGTACTCAGTTACGACGCCGTCGACCTTCTATCCAAAGAAGGCTTGGGAGACGCTCAAAAAAGGGAACAGTTTGCCATTTCCACCGGCGCGGTAACCTTGGTGGAAGGAGATTATTTCAAAGAAGGCAATCAACTGATTTTCAAAACGTCGATCCGGGATGCTAAAACCGGAGATTACCTGTTTCATTTTCCCCAGGTAGAAATACCGGTTAGCGATGCCCTGGCCGGAATCGAGGCGGTGGAAAATCAAGTGAAAGGATATCTGGCCAGTCAGAATGATAACTTATTGACACCCCCAAATTATGAAGCTTACAAAGCATACATCACCGCCAAGGAATTATGGGACGATGACGATGAGGCAGCCTATGAGGAGCTTAATAAAGCCATCCAACTGGATTCAACATTCTTGGACGCCTATTTTTTACGGCTGGATTATTATTATAATACCCGTCAATATGCGGAGGCCGCTCAAGCGCTTACCGATCTGGAAATGCGCTTTCCCCCCTCCGAACTTACCGACCGGGAGCGGAACCGATTTTATTACCACAATGCGGATGTAAATGGCAACAACCGGAAGGCATTCGAATATTATATGTCGGAATACCAGGTCGACCCAACCGATATTTTCATCAATACCGATGCCTCGGTGTTGGCTCTGGAATATGTGAATGATCCGGAAAAATGCGTGGAGATCCTCAATCAAATTCCTTACGATCACCTGAATTTTGATCAATGCGAATATTGCCTGATCCGATTGGAAATGGGTATCCGGTCCTACCTGCAACTCGGTCAGATCGATCATGCACGTCAGGTTGCCTCCTACATTCCGGCCAGACATGATAAATTATTTTTAAGCCAGGTACAGTCCCGGTATCTGGCACACCTGTCCGATACCACGGCCTTGGATGCATTGATGGAAAACACCTGGGCGCAGGTTTATGATTCCACCAGCCTGGATTACCTCATGGCTTGGGTACCAAGTGAATTTGCGCTGTTGGGCAATCACCGCCTGGAGAAAAAATACGCTTCCCGGGCATTAAAACGGTTGGAAAATAAAGGGCCCAGTTTAGAGCTTGCCAAAACGCTGCAACACCTTGATCGCTACCAGGAAGCCTGGAAGGTGTACAATAACCTGGCGCAAACCAATCGTGACAATCGCTATGAGTTGGCCCGTAGCGCCGTGCTGGATGTAAAATTGGGTCGCAAAAATGCCGCACTGGATATCATATCCCAATTGGAAAACAACCGCAAAGCGTTTGACTATGGATTTGTGCCCTATTACCAGGCCCTGATCTATACGCAATTGGGAGACCGTGAACAGACAGCCAATAAGATGCAGCAAGCGATTCAGGAAGGCAGGAAATATTACCTTGAGCGGTTTCAAAATGAACCCGATTTTGCACCTTATTACCAAACAGGGGACACCCAGTGAATTGGCACACATGTATGATTTGAGACCGGCAACAGCGACCGATGTCGCTGCCATGTTGGCCATTTACCGGCCCTTCATTGAAGATGGTTTTGCTTCTTTTGAGGAGGAAGTGCCCAGTTTGGACGAATTTGAACGTCGCCGCATTCATTATCAGGCAACTGCTCCCTGGTTGGTAGCTACCCACCAGGGACAGGTGATTGGATATGCCTATGCGGCCGCTCACCGGGGCCGGCCGGCCTACCGGTGGACCAAAGAGTTGTCGGTGTACCTCCATCCGGATCATCAGGGTCATGGGGTGGGCAGGGTCCTCTATGCCGCGCTGCTCGATGTATTATCGTGGCAGGGATACGCCAATGTCCTGGCCGGCGTCGCGTTACCCAATCCTGCCAGTGAACGCTTCCACGAAAAAATGGGCATGCAGCTGATTGGCACCTACCACCGCGTTGGTTTCAAACATGGACGGTTTTGCGACGTGAGATGGTATGAACTTTTTATTGGAAACCCGGATGAGCCGGTGGGAATCATTAAGGATCTGCCCACATACTGGCAGGGAGATCATTGGTCTGCAACCCGGCAAAAAGCCATCGGTCTGATGGGTTAAAACAAAGGTGCGCCTGCAACGATATGCAGACGCACTTTATAAAACGCCCAAAAAAGAAGATGCTGTTTGAATGACTTTGCATTTCTCAAAGTCGATTTGGTACATGATAACCCGCAGACCGGTCAGGGAGTTCCAGACCATGAGGTTTCGAAACCAAATGAAGGGGGGTAAACATTGGGGGGTGGTAGCATGTATTTGGGGGGAGCACGATTTCAGCTAATACTAAAAAGTCGCATCCGGCCGAATGCGACTTTTCCAGTAGTTGATAATCCCATGAACATATCCGAAACTAAAGGCACAAACGAATTTTACGGGAATACTTATTATAGCGATTAATAGAAGTCAATTGAGTTCCTGAGAACTTTATTAATAGCAGGTTGTCAAAGCTGACAACCCACTATTAATAAAAATTATAATCCCATGAACATATCCTTAATCTAAGATTAAAGGAACGCTGATTCTTTAACCAGCGCTGTGAATCATTATTCACACTACAATAATCCGACAATCGATCCCGCTGTACAATGACAAATTTACGTCATTGTCGCATTTATTTATTTCATATATGTTATTATAATAATACATAATATATTATTTATTATATATTTATTACAATACGAGCTCAAATACCGACTTGTATTTGTCCATTTTAATAAATATTTGTCCGAAAAATTTTCGGCTGAGAATGCAAAAAAAGTTGTTTGAAACTTAGTTGAAAGGGCTCTGATAAGCCGGAATGGTGAGAAAATCCGGGTCGGTCAAGGTCAAAATGAATGCTTTCAGGTCTGATTTCTGTTCTGCCGTAAGCTTCAGGGGATAGATCAGAGCGTCTTTATTTAATTGATTGTGGCCGCCACTTAAGTAGTGATCCAGCACTTCATCCAGATTCTTAAAGCGGCCGTCATGCATATACGGGGCGGTATATGCCAGGTTGCGCAAGGTAGGTACCCTGAACCGGCCGTTATCAATAAACTTGGCGGTAATGGCACCACGACCCGGATCAGGGAACGCATTCAGGTCCTGGATGTCCTCGATGCCGTTGTTGATGTATTCATTGGTCGTAAATAAAGGGGCATTGTGGCAGTGTGCACATTCCGCATCGGGAAATCCGGATCCAAGGTCAAAAAACATGATGTAACCGTTCAGTTCCTCGTCGGTAAAAAACGTTTCTTGTCGCTGCACCCGGTCATACTTGGCCTTGCCGGTGGAGACCAGGGTCCGTTCAAACTGGGCAATGGCCTTAGCTGCCAGCTCCTTACTGATCTCATCGACATGCGCTATCCCAAAGGCCTCTCGAAATAGCCGGGGGTAATCCGGATGTTTTTTCAGGTCTTCAACGACTTTACTCCAACTGTTATGCAACTCGATTTCATCTTCCACCGGGAAAAGTGCCTGTTCTTCAAGGCTGCCCGCCCGGCCATCCCAGAACAGTCCCCGGGTGTAATAGCCCACATTGAGCAGGCTCATGGCGCTACGCCGTCCGTTGATGCCATCGATTCCCGGACTCACCGACAGGTCATCGGTAAAACTGGCGTTGGGCAAATGACAACTGGAGCAGGACATGGTGCTGTCTGCCGACAGGATGGGATCAAAGAATAGCCGGCGCCCCAGGTCAATACCTTCTACCGTCATGGGGTTGTCAGCGGGGATCTCCATCTGGGGAAAGGTGGCAGGGGCGACCACTTCAAAGGGCTGAGGATGATAAACGAATGAAGTCAGATCACCTGGATCGGGTTTGTCTTTTGAACATTCCATCAAGACAAACAAGATGAAAAGTAGACCATATGCCGGAACACGCCTCATTGAATTTGAACAGATAATGCCGCCACGAGGTTGTCCATAATTTGGGTGATTGGCCCCAGATTGTTAGGGTTGTGGTTGATCGGACTGGCCGGGATGTTCAGGGCATTGTCCGACTTGAACAGGATGGTTTTATGGTCGACATTGATTTTGATGGCGTTGGAATTGCTGGCATTGATTTCAATGGGAATGTCAACCGACGCCAGGCGGTAGAGATCATCCATCCCGGTATGATAGATAAATCCCATGTCCGGATTGCCGGTTCCCAGGGTATCCAAAAATCCTTCCGTCTTGGAAAAGATGTAACTGTTCCAGGCGGTCCAGTAATGGCTCTCCAGGGATAATGGACTGGTGCTTGGGTAATCGGCGGGTTTGGTGGCGTTGACGGTTGGATTCAAACCAAGACCAAAACCCAGGCGGGTATACTTTCCCGCTTTAATGTCCTTAAATTCCAGCTTAAACCCTTTAGCTGCATCGGAAGGATTGGTTGATACCGACGTAAGATCCACAAATTCAATCGGAGACAAATCAAGGCGATCCCCGTTCTCAGCGATCAGGTAAATGTCTGACAAGTAAAAATCCGATTTCGAAAACTGAATCTCCTTTCCATCCGGAGTCAGGTACGAATGCAACAATTCCAGGGGCTCATCACCGTATGAAGCGGTAAAATCCAGCGACAGGGTACCGGTAGCCGGATCTTTTTTACAAGCTGTCATACCCAACAATACCAGCAGAAGAACGGATAAATATCTCATAGACAATGGTTAAAACATTCTTATAACAATCGTTACAAAAATAACGTTCTTCCGGTTGTCAAAGATGTAATTCTGGTCACAAATATTTTTTGGGTGCGGGGTATGGGGTGGTGCAATGCTGACAGCAGCGAAGCGCTCGTCAGTAGGTGCGAGGTCAAAGGAAAAGGGAAAAAGGATAATGATGCGTTCCGAAAATCAGGCTGATATTCGAGTGCCATCATTCATATTAACATATAAACTTATTAACTATTTAACTTGAATCGGGTATGGGGTATGGGGTGCGGGGGTGGTGCAATGCTGACAACAGCGTAGCGCTCGTCAGTAGGTGCGAGGTCAAAGGGAAAAGGGAAAAAGGATAAAGATGCGTTCCGAAAATCAGGCTGATGTTCGAGTGCCAGCATTCATATTAACATATAAACTTATTAACTAATTAACTTGAATCGGGTATGGGGTATGGGGTGCGGGGTATGGGGTATGGGGTGGTGCAATGCTGACAGCAGCGTAGCGCTCGTCAGTAGGTGCGAGGTCAAAGGAAAAGGGAAAAAGGATAAAGATGCGTTCCGAAAATCAGGCTGATGTTCGAGTGCCATCATTCATATTAACATATAAACTTATTAACTA
>JAGQXC010000510.1 GCA_020436785.1 Saprospiraceae bacterium
GATCCTCGCATCGGTTGGTTCCAGAACATGCCGGGTGCATCAAGCCTGCTCTTCCATGTCGAACAAGGTGGTTTTGACCAGTTTGATGATGGAACCGCCCACTTCTACGGTACCGTTTCCAATGTCAATAACGATCAGCTCGCCTGGGAATTTGACATCTGGATGCGCGGTGGTTACAGTTGGGACGATTGGCATGCTTTGGGCCGTGGTTACAAAAATCAGGGCATCGCAGGCAATCATTACCTCGATTGGACCTACTATGAAATGGATGATTCCAAAGACAATACCTTTACCGGTATCCGTGCCTACGACGGATCTCACCTCACTCTGACACACAATCCGTCCAACTATTATTACGGATTCCAGGTGGGTGAAAATGCCAACGTATTTACCTATACCTATGGCATGTCCGGCTGGTTCACCTATTATGGCGTGATTAAATACAACGGGCATTCCTATAACCGGAATGGCGTCAACTCCGACTTCAACCTGAATCTGGGATGCACTTCCAACAATTCAAGTTGTGGCGTGACGATCATCCGTACGACGACAGCTACCGATGCATGCGGTAACCAGGCTACGGTGACCCAAAAGATTACGCGTGAACCGGATAACATCAGTCCTTCCATTTCACCGCTGCAAGACAAGTCCTACAGTTGCAATGAAGACGTGAGCTGGGATGTACCCGTCGCCCAGGACAACTGCGGAACACCGGAACTGATCGAAGGATTGGAAATCCGCTCGGAAATGGAATGCGGTTATCAAATGAGCAAATCCTGGTACGCCGTCGATGCTTGTGGCAATCAATCCGATATTGTGACCCAAACCATTACGGTGGTTGATGATGTTGCTCCGGTATTTGTTGGTAATACCCAGGATATTCAAGTATCCTGTGGGGAATCCATGCCGGATTTCACGCCGCTCACAGCCATTGACAATTGTGATCCGGATGTGAAGGTGGTCTATACCGACAGTGTGATCAATGAAAACGGCAAGCATTGCGATGTGGTCAATATGGAATGGTCCAACGAAAGCGATCCTCGCATCGGTTGGTTCCAGAACATGCCGGGTGCATCAAGCCTGCTCTTCCACGTCGAACAAGGTGGTTTTGACCAGTTTGATGATGGAACCGCCCACTTCTACGGTACCGTTTCCAATGTCAATAACGATCAGCTCGCCTGGGAATTTGACATCTGGATGCGTGGTGGTTACAATTGGGACGATTGGCATGCTTTGGGCCGTGGTTACAAAAACCAGGGCATCGCAGGCAATCATTACCTCGATTGGACCTACTATGGAATGGATGACTCCAAAGACAATACCTTTACCGGTATCCGTGCCTACGAAGGATCTCACCTCACTTTGACACACAATCCGTCCAACTATTATTACGGATTCCAGGTGGGTGAAAATGCCAACGTATTTACCTATACCTACGGCATGTCCGGCTGGTTCACGTATTATGGCGTGATCAAATACAACGGGCATTCCTACGACCGGAATGGCGTCAACTCCGACTTCAACCTGAATCTGGGATGCACCGAAAGTGCCACCAGTTGCGGAGTTACCGTTTACCGGACCACAACAGCAACCGATAAATGTGGTAATCAAGCATCCGTAACCCAGAAAATCTCTGTCGAAGCGGATCACGTGCCGCCGGTAGTGGTCAATCCGCCAGCTCCGGAATGCAGCATTCCTTTGACATTTGAAGAATTCTTCAATACCAACTGGAGTCTGACGGCGACGGACAACTGCAGCCCGGACATCACCATTGACCTACCAGAAATCGCCTGGGATTGCAATGAAGGAAAATACACGTTGAATTATGTTTTCACTGACAACTGTGGTAATTCCACCACGTATACCCGGGACGTTTGCATCGCGGCCAGTAATCCTTCGTGTTCGATCGTAGTACCTAATGAGATCAGCTCCCAGGGCAATAATACTTTTGTCGCTGACATCGTCGGTGGAATGGCACCTTATCATTTCAGTTGGACCATCCTTTCCGGAAACTGGGATTTCAGTACTGCAACCGATGAATCCTCCGTACAGGTGGCCACCGGAACCGGGCAGCTGGTCCTTCAACTAACGGTCACGGATCAGAATGGATGCAGTACAATATGTACGGTGGAAGCAGAACCTCCTTCATCCGATTTGGCCGGAGGATGTACATTAACGCAGGGCTTCTATGGCAATGATCGCGGTCGTTATTGCGATGGCCGTAAGACATCACCATTGATCGCCGACCTGATGGCATCCGGATCCATTGTACTTGGTAAACCAGGAAAATCTTTCACCCTGACCGAAAATGATGTCGACTGCATCATCGGATTATTGGGCGGTGGGGGACCATCCGAATCGTTGGATCCTGGTAATGGAAGTTGTGGTGACTTCAACTTCAGTACCAAGACCAAAAGAGGTGCTACGACAAGTCGAAATACACTGGTATCTCAAGCCATAACCCTTGCGTTGAACATGCGCCTGGACGGCGACCTCGGAGCAATGCAAATCATGGGTAATTGCATGACGACGGCTTCCTCCAGCGATTGTGGAACCAATGGTAGTGCCTATGCAATACCCGGTACGGAGCGGAATTATTGCTTCTCTCCATCGATACTGCAAAAATTAGGCACTGGATTTACCATCAGTGAATTGTTCGATCTGGCCAGTCGCGCACTGGGTGGAGAAAACGTAGGGGTTAGCCTTGGTGACATCACCGACGCCCTTGGATTCATCAACGATGGTTTTGACGAATGCCGGATAGTAACACAATGGTCAACGACCAATTCGATTTCAGCTCCTCAGGGAGAAGAGCTTACCGAAACCCAGGGAGAAATCAATCGGCCGGAAGGGAAGGTCACGGCGTATCCCAATCCAACGGTTAATCTGGTAAAACTTGCCTTTGAGATCCCCATCTCCTCGGAAGAAGGAACCATCCAAATTGTCAATGGACAGGGTATACCGGTGTACAAACAAACCATGGCCATGCAAAAAGGGAGTAAAGAAATCCAAATTGATACCGAAGGTTGGACTCCTGGTCCATATTACGTAATCATCCGGGTAAATGCCTACATTATGTATGGGCAGTTTATCAGGATTGAATAATCATTTTCGTCTACGATTTGACAAATGGGCGGTCATTGGTAACAATGCCGCCCTTTTTATTAATCAACCATCTTTCAGGCAGCAAAAAAGGCTTCCAACTCCTGCAGGGTGGAAGGAGAGACTTTGATGTCTTTTTCGACTTTTCCCCGATTCAATAATACGATCCGTTTACAGATTTCCGTGACATGATTCAGATCGTGGCTGGAAATAAGAATGGTCTTGGTGGAATCCAGTTCTTCGACGATGCGCTTAAAACGAATCTGCGTGGTTGGATCCAGATTGGCAAATGGTTCATCCAGAACGACGACTTCCGGATCGCCGATCAAGGCGCCAATCAAACCGATTTTCTTTTGATTGCCTTTGGAAAAATCGCGTATGTATTTGCGTTTACCCAAAACTTCATCATTAAAAAATGAGGCATATTGGTTCAGAAAGTCACCAACTTGCGGCTTGCCCCAACCGTAAAGCTCTCCGATAAATTGAAAATATTCTTCCGGCGTCAAAAAATCAATCAGGAAACTCTCATCCAGAAATGCCGAGGTATATCGTTTCCATCCTTCCTGATGTTGAATGGGTTGATCTTTGGATAAAATCTGTCCGTGACTGGGTGGGATCAGATCCAGCAACAAACTGAAGGCCGTTGTCTTCCCTGCGCCATTGTTGCCGACCAGTCCGAACAATTGACCATCCGGAATTTCCAACTCCGGAACATCCAAAACCACCTGTTGACCGTACTTTTTAACAATTTGCTCGAAACGGATCATAACACGACGTCTTTAATTAAGATTTATTACGAAATGCCGAAAGAATGGGGTACTTCCTGCGCTCAAACAATTTACTTACCCAATGAATGATGGAGCTGTGAAATAGCATTCCCAGCAATCCAAGACCACCAATGATCAAATAGGGAGTCAGCGCGGACCCTACCGAACGAAATGCCAGGTAGATCAGGAACGGCATCCCCCACAAAGGCAACATAATTATGAAGTGGGCCACGGAGATTCCTTCATAGTTCATCATAGCGCCCTTGGAGGGGTCGATGCGCTTGGAGTTGAATGCAGCTAAAACCATGTAGACAAAAATGGAAAATCCCATATTGTATAAATACAATGCAATGTGGGCCGGCAGGTAATCGGGATAAACCCACCCATAGGGTAAGGTAAGAAGGAACAATACCGTACAGGAGCCAGCCAAAATGTAATATTTTGATTTAAATATGTCTTCGATATGGACCTGCCTGGTGGCCAGAAAATCAAAATGAGGACTATTCCAGCTCAACATCAACTGTCCGTAGTTAAGTGCAAATATCCCGGTGATAAAAAGCCCAATAAAAATCTTGAAACCGGCAATATCCATTGCCGGATTACCCAAAAAAATCAACGGATAAAGAACCATCATTAACGCGATGTACAACATGGTTCGTGAACGTTTATGACGCCAGATCATTCGTACCTCATTCGCGATCAATACCCCGCTGGATCCTAACCGGCCGAGCCAGGATGAAGGAATGGTCATTTCGGCAACCGGACGATCTGATGATTTATCTTCCAGGAAATACACGCTTTGTAAGGCATGCAAATTGTATACATAAGCCAAAGAGGCAGCCAGTAACGGAATTAAAGCGATCCAACCGTGTTGCATGCTTGCCGCATACCATTTCTCAAGGACAGGAGACAGGGAGATCATTTTCTGATGGTCCAGCCAAAAGACGCCAATCAGAAGTACGACGATCAATCCGGCATAGGTCGGTTTCAGCTTAAACAGCTTATCGATGCTAAAGGCAAAGAAATTGTTCCACAGGATGAATCCCAGGTAAAAGATTAAAAAATGCCAGGCGAAGTCAAACGATTGAATTCCAATTATTTCCTTCACGAAATAGGGAACAATGATAAATACCGGCATCCAGTTGAAGTAGCTGCTCAATGAAGATCGCAATAGGAAGTTGATGATTCGCCTTCTGGGGACCGGCAACAACAAATAGGGCTTCACCTGGATACCAGGAAATTTCTGTAAGATGACCCGCATCAATAACCCGGCAAAAAATCCGTAAA
>JAGQXC010000511.1 GCA_020436785.1 Saprospiraceae bacterium
GGTCGTTTTTGATCGGCCGGAATAAGATCGACCGGTCCGAAGGCATGCTGTCGAACACGTGGATGTATTTGCCTTCGAGATTGGTGAGTACCACCCGGTTGTTATGATTCTCCTTGTCATCGGCTTCGACCTGAACTTCCTGCATCGGTGAATCATCCATGGTCACCTGACCTTTTACAATGAATGGCTTTCGGGCACCTAATTCATAAAGGATTTGATCGAGGGAATCCAGCAGGGTCAGGCTGTTATTATCACGTACATCAAACACAACCGTGCTATCCGGGCTGATAATGACGAAGCTTGGCAGAAGACGTATCTGGCCATACGTGCCATCGGTCCATTCATTCAGGTTAGTGAGTGCGCCCCCTTCCACTCCACAATGCGGAAATGAAACCCGGTATTTGGATTTGAATTTCTGCAGCGTGGCATTGTCGTCAAAGTCCCGGAGGGAAATGGCAAGGAACTGGACTTTAAATTCACCGTTGCCCCAGGCTTCATACCGCTGTTCCAGATCGTAGGCCAATGCATTGGCTTGGGTGGCAAGGGAATGGAAAAATTCGAGGACAACAAATTGACCTTGGTTCAGATAGGTAGAAAGCTGATGAGAATTTCCTTCGGAATCGCTAATCACAAAATCAGGTACTGGCTGACTGCGTAATGCAGTAGTCACCAGGCAGAACATAGCTATGATCTTTATTACCTGTTTCATGAGATTATGGTTAAACCTTAGCAAGGGCGACTCTACTTTGGTTTAATAAACAAAATTACAATACATTCAAAATAAATTCATGAACTCTGGGACTTTAACGTTTTAGAGTTCAAAAGATTATCTTAAGTCATTGACTAAAACACCTTACGAGCAGTTACTCAGGATCAACCATTTTTATAACCACTCTAATGTAAAACTTCTTACAGGGGGAAATCATTCCCTGGTATAGCAAAAATCCGGCCATGCCGGAGGAGGTAGTCAACACCAACAACAATTAGCGCGTTTTGCATCAGGATTCCGGTGAAATATTCACCTTTGCAATACTCAAAATGCTTTGCGGATGAACCCGATCGGGTGTGCGCTGTTTGTAAACCGAAAAATGTTCATGGCTGCTTGAAATGAAGCTTCAAAACGTTCAATTTGAAAATTGGGGTCTTGTGCCGTATCTCGAAGCGCGGGAGCGGCAACAACGTCTGCTCGATGAGATCGTGGCGTTCAAACGAAATGGTCAAACGGAATTCATCAGGCATCGTCTGATCGTCTGTGCTCATCCTCCGGTATTTACCATCGGTAAAAGTGGCTCGATGGACCATTTACTGATTACCCACCAACAAGCCGAAGAAGAGTCTATTGAAATCCATCAAACCAACCGGGGAGGGGACATCACCTTTCATGGACCCGGCCAATTGGTGGTCTACCCGATTCTCGATCTTGATCAGTTATTTACGGACGTACATCGTTATATCCGGTCCCTGGAGGAGGTGATTATCCGGGTGATGGCAGATTACCGATTGCAGGGCAAGCGCATAGCGGCCTATACCGGAGTTTGGCTTCAATCAGGTACCGATGAATGGCGAAAAATTTGCGCCATCGGCGTTCATTTGAGCCGTTGGGTTACCATGCATGGCCTGGCCTTCAACATTTCAACGACGTTGGATTATTTTGATAAAATAATACCCTGTGGCATACAGGAAGAGGGCAAAGGAGTGACATCTCTTGAACGGGAGTTGGCCCGGGCCATTGACCGCGAGGAAGTTATCCGCAAATTCATAACACATTTCGAAGAGGTTTTTGAAGTAAGCATTATTTATGGAAAGGAAATCAAAACTGGTTAATCAGTCACGCACCATTATGACCGAAATGATCATGCCCAACGATACGAATCCTCTGGGATCACTGATGGGGGGTGTGCTGATGCGATGGATGGACATTGCGGCTGGAATTTGCGCCGGCAAACATTGTGAAGCGCATGTGGTGACGGCGTCGGTTGATCATGTATCGTTTAAACACCCCATCCAGTTAGGAGAGATCATTACTTTAGAGTCCTGTGTTACAAGGTCTTTTAATACTTCAGTGGAAGTATATGTTGAAGTATTTGTCAATAATTTCGAAGGCAAACCAAGAGTCAAATCCAATCATGCCTATTTTACAATGGTCGCTCTAGACCATGATTCCCGTACACCAAGGCCGGCGCCTTTGGTTGCCCCGGAGACGGATGAGGAGTTCAGGTTGTATGAGGGAGCCAATCGCCGCCGGGAAATGCGGATGGTGCTGGCAGGACGGATGAGCATCGAAGAGGCCCATGACATCAAAGCACTTTTTAAGAATTGATCCAGTTTCAATCGACCCATTGACGGCCACTGCGATCGATGAAATTACTACTGGCTTGCTGAGTACCCATCATCAGTACATCCTGGATATTCACATGGGGAGGACGGGTGATGATAAACAAAATGGTTTCGGCCACATCCCGTGAAGTGAGCGGGTTGAAGTCCTGGTAGATTTTCGCACGTTCTTTATCTCCGTCAAAACGAACTTCGGCAAACTCGGTTTCTTCCACATGGCCGGGAGCCACCTGGCTCACCCGGATGTTGTGTTTAAAAAGATCAATCCGCATGGCCTGAGTAAGGGCGTCAACCCCAAACTTCGTGGCACAATATACGTTCCCGTTGGGGTACACTTCCTTGCCCGCCGTCGAAGCTATGTTGACAATGTGTCCGGAATGCCGCTCAACCATTCCTGGGGATATCAATCGGGTCATGTAAAGCAATCCCTTAAGATTGGTGTCGATCATTTCTTCCCAGTGGGTCAACTGTCCTTCCTGGATGGGATCAAAACCCTTTGCTTTACCGGCATTGTTAAGTAAAACATCAATAGCCTGCCAGTCTTCCGGCAAGGACTCCAGTGCTTTTGAACAAGCCTCATAGGACCTTACATCATAACACAAGGTCCGGCATTCGGCGCCCAGTGATTCCATTTCCTCTTTCATTTGCTGCAACCGGTCTTCGCGGCGGCCGGTGAGAATGAGCCGGTATCCGGACTGTGCCAGCAGGCGGGCCGTTGCCTTTCCGATACCCGAGGTAGCACCCGTAATCAGGACAATTTTTTTCATGATTTACTGAGATCTTGAATGTATTGATCAAACGCTTTGGTAAACGGTTCATAATCCGGGGTAGCGGGTCCACTGAAACCAGTGTGAATCCGCAGGATCTGATTGTTTTTGTCCAGGATGATCATGGTTGGAAATACGATAAAATCCTTTAATAGTGGCAACTTCCTGGCAATTTCATCGTAGTCGTAATGACCAGCCAACAAGATTGGATAAGGTACTTCCATCTTTTCCCGGTACGTTCTGATGACATCGCGGTTCTTACCGTCATCCTTATACGATTCAAAGGCCAGACCGATTACGGCAATGTTAAGATTGGAATGTTCAGTAAAATAGCTGGCCAGGAAATTGGTCTCGTCGCGGCAGTTGGGGCACCAGGTGCCAAGCATCTGTATAATTTTGGGTTTACCCTGAAATTCCGGATCGTTCAAGTCAATCTGTTTGCCATTCTCATCTGGATAAGCAAAGGATAGTTTTTCCGTACCGGGATTCAGGGCAATGATGGAGTCGGGATCACTTAACAATGCTTCTGGATTCAGCTTACCGTTCCACAAAACCTTATACCGAAGTCCCGACCAATAGGTCCCCAGGATGGATCCGTCAGGTTGCATTTTGGCTTCGAAAAGATAGGCATGGCTACCATCAAAGGTGCTTAATCGCATGGTCCTTCCATAAACATCACCAGCCAAATACCGGTAATCTCCTTTCTCCGTGAGAAAGGTACCGGTTGCATGTTTACCGGTCTGTTCAAAAATGCCTACGGCAGGAAAGGGATGATCCGTATCGGTTTCAATTTGCACAGCCCAGCGACCGCTGAAGTCCACGGAAGGTGGGTCAATCTCCGGTGGAAACCGGGAGGTTTCACCAAAATGGGCCACAAAGGGGATGCGGTAATTCTCACGGTTCGCACGCACCCATTCCCCATCCATAATGTCTTCCTTGTAGATGCCCCTCAAGTAGGAGTCCAACACATCAAAATAAAAGACAAAAGTATCCTGTGCGGTGTTTCGATTGCGGTTAAAGACAATACGATCTACCGGTAAGCGCTCCTCACCATTGATAAGCTCTATATGCATTTCGTGGTTCTCGTCATAGGCAACTTCGAACAGAAAAGGTAACAGGACCGGGTCATCTTCCGGTGTACGTATGGATTCACCGAGTACATCGGCTTCAACTGCAGGTACACCCGACTCCATGGTTAATGTCCCACGCCAGATTCCGGGAGCTATTTTTTCATATTTGTTTTCCACAACGAGGCAGCTGGAGGTGAACATCAGCACCCATACGGTGGCTAGTAACAGGCTGTTATTAAGATTTCTCACCGATGAATTGATCTTCTTTGTGTTTGAATAAAACGTTGAAAGTGGTCAGTGATCCATAAATCCGGGTGATGTATTGTTGCAGATTGAACTTGTCTTCATCCGTAAGCTTATCGTGGCTATTGATGCGTTGTTCCATCACCCGCAGGCGGTCACGCAGCATGACAATTTTATGGAAAAAAACATCGATGGGAATCTCTTTAGGCTTGAGGCTATCATCTTCCGGTTTCAGGATCATCACTCCGCCATCCCACTTATCACCCAGGGGAACGATCTGCGTGATGTCTGACCAGGCCTTGAGAATTTTAATGAGGGATTTCTCCGCTTCATTGAAAGTAACCGCATCATCGGTCTCCAGGGCTTCGATGACCTGCCAGTCCCGGTAATCTTTTCCTACCAGCTTCATTCCATGTTGCATAAAACATACGGAATATGCAGCTACATGGAGCTTTACAACGACTCCATCTCCGTAAGCCGGGTGCCTGACCCGTGATCCGGGACCCAACAATTGATTTTCCATAGATTACTTAGTTATTTCTTGTAATTATCGTCCCACTGTTTGACTTTCGGTTCGCCCAGTAAATTCAATGATTTGGCGACCATCATAGAAACCGTTGAATCACCGGTAATGTTGACGACGGTTCTCAGCATATCCAGTGGCCGGTCGACCGCAAAGATAAGTGCTAATCCCGCTTCCGGAATACCTACACTACCCAAAACGATGACCAACATGATCATACCTGCACTGGGCACGGCAGCAGACCCGATCGAAGCAAGTGTTGCTGTTACAATGATGGTTAACTGATCCATCAAAGACAGGTCCATATTGAATGCCTGGGCGATGAATACAGCTGCCACACCCTGATAGAGGCTGGTACCATCCATATTTACCGTGGCCCCAATGGGCAATACAAAACTGGACACTTCGTCATCCACACCGAGGTGTTCCGTAACCCGCTCCATCGTGACGGGAAGGGTGGCAGCAGAAGAAGAAGTTGAAAATGCAACCAGTTGAGCGGGAGCGATTCCCCGGAAGAAAAACTTGAGGGATTTTCCGGTGAATAATTTGACCAGGAGGGGATAAAACCCAAAAATCATCAACCCCAATCCAATCACCACACAAATCGCATAACTTAAGAGGGCTTTAAACAGGTCAACACTTGGAGATTCCACGACCAGTGAAGCCAATAACGCAAGGACACCGACCGGTGCGGTGAGCATAATCAAATCAATGATTTTCAAAATGACCTCATTGAGACCATCGATAAATCCAATGACAGGCCGGGATTTTTCCGGTTCGATTAGGATCAATCCAATTCCCAACAGCACTACAAAAAAGATCACTTGCAGCATATTCCGGTTATCGGTCGTGGCCGCGAAAATGTTGTCTGGAACAATGTCCACCAAAGGTTGTAAGGGCCCCCGGTTTTTGGCTTCGGAAGCCATGGTAATTTTTGAACTGGCGTCGGTGCCAAAATTATCCAGGAGCTCCTGACGGGTATTTTCATTAATTCGTTTGCCCGGCTTCAAGGTATTGACCACTAGAAGGCCGATGGAAACGGCGATAACCGTGGTAAAAACATAAATAAGCAGGGTACGCCCGCCCATGCGGGATAACTTGGAAATATCCTGGATTTCGGATATGCCTTTGATCAGGGAGACGATGATCAGAGGTACAGCGATCAGTTTCAATAAATTGATAAATATCGTTCCAAGAGGTTTGATCCAGTTTGCCACCAATTGCTGTTGCCCGGTGGCCACCGCCAAAAAGCCAATACCTACCCCGGCGATCATCCCAATGATGATCTTCCAATGCAATTCCAATTTTTTCATATATAAAGAGGATTAATTTGGGAGTTCCAATATATGAAAATATTAACCAATGGGAAGTCGCCTCGATAAATTGCTATCTTGCCCGGACATCTGTTAAATCACTGTGATGAAACGTATCAGGATAACGGTTTTACTTTTGACATTAGCCTCAATCAGCTGGAGTCAGGAGGTGATAGAGAAATTGTGGCACCCGGCTCTCTACGAACAGGAATTGCGTTTTCTGGCCAGCGATGAATTAAAGGGGCGAAATACCGGAACCGCCGAATTAGACATTGCAGCTCGCTACATTGCGGAGGTTTTTCGCCGCAACGGATTGCTTCCCCTTCCTGGGATGGATTCCTATTTTCAGGAGGTGCCATTCAAGAAAACCACACCCGGAACCGCTCAGATCCGGTTCATGGACACCACCTTTCAGCAGGGTGATAACGTGGTTATGATGAGTGGTAGCGCGGTGGATGAGCAGGCAGTGGCCGTTTTTGTTGGATTTGGTGACTCCCTCCGGAGTGAAGAGATAAACGGGAAGTACGTCATTTCCATTTTTGGGACGGAGGCTATTCGTTCACCGATGGAAGCATTACAAACCAGTAAGGAGAAGCTCGACCAATGCAAGGCTTTAGGGGCAAAAGGACTGCTGGAAATTTACACCATGCAGACTCCGTGGTCGGTCATTACCCGTTTTTTTAACCGGGAACGGTTGGAATTGGCTGGGGAAGATCAACGCGGGGAAGAGCAATTGCCCTATGGATTGATGCAAATACCGACTTCCCGCATGACTGAATTGCGAAATAATCCGGTTCGGCCCTTCCGAATTACCTTCTCTGGTCAGCAGAGTATCGGGGTTCCATCTTATAATGTGTTGGCGTACAAGCCAGGTAACGATCCGAAGAGGACGGATGATTATGTTTTATTAAGCGCCCACTACGATCACATCGGTACCCGGAGTCGTGCCGAAGGTGAACCCATAAATCAGGACACGATTTTTAATGGCGCCAGGGACAATGGTATGGGCGTGATTGCACTGCTATCCGGTGCGGACGTTCTAAGTCACCTGCCGGTCGATCGCTCCCTGATTTTTGCAGCATGGACTGCTGAGGAAAAAGGTTTATTGGGGAGCAGCTATTTTGTTGATCATTCTCCGGTTCCACTGGAGAAAATCCGGTTCAATTTAAATACTGACGGAGCGGGCTATTCGGACACTACCGTCGTATCGATCTTAGGTTTTACACGGGTTGGCGCCGAAACTGAAATGGAGAAAGCATGTCAGGCATTTGGACTTTCGGTGGTTGCTGATCCCGCCAAAGAACAAAACTTATTTGACCGGTCAGACAACGTCCGATTTGCTGCCAAAGGAATTCCTGCACCAACCTTTTCACCGGGCTTTAAATCTTTTGATCAGGAAATCCAGACCTATTACCATCAGGTTACGGATAATCCCGGGAGCATTAACTACCGGTACGCCAACAAATATTGGAAAGCATTTGTCTATGGGGCTTATCTGATTGCGCAAATGCCTGAGGATCCACGCTGGTCGGAAGGGGACAAATATGAAGCTGCGGCGAAATCGCTGTATGGCGATAATTATTGATCTTGCTTTCCCAGGAATTGTGCCCTTATCATCTCCCGTTTCCCGGGTGGCCCCGGGATTTTTGTTACCAGAAAACCTGTGGATTGCAGGTTGCGCCGGAATAACCCCTGCGCAGAGTAGGTAGTTAATATAGTTCCTTTCTGACAGAGAGGAAGGATTTGTTCCTGGACAACTTCTTTGGACCACAGATTGGCCTGACACCCCGGGCCGAAAGCATCAAAATAAATCAGATCTACGGCTCCTTCCGGATGATAATGACTGAGGTCTGTCTGGATTTTCGTCAAGGTGAAGTGTGGGCCAATTTCAAATGGCTGGCCCCAAGCAGCCCGATGGATGGCGTCAAAGGTACGAACGGCATGTGGGTGCTTACATAACTTTGGATAGTTAAGCTGGTTGGTAATCGAAGGCGGCAAGGGATTAAGATCGATCGCCAAATAGTCCAGATGGACAGGCCTTTCCTGCAATACGAGCCAGGATAAAAAAGCATTCAGACCAGTACCAAAGCCCATCTCCCAGATTCGGATCCGGGGGTACTCATGGTTTTCAAGTACATAGAACAATCCCGCCTGGATAAAGACATGCATACTTTCTTGCCAGGCACCATGCATGGAGTGATAAGTAGACTGGTATGGTTCAGAGAATACGGTATGACTACCGTCGGCGGTAACCCGCAACGACCATGAGGTCATGCAGCCGGAACACGCAGGGATTCCAGTTCACGAGCCTGGATGTCCAAATGGGAAGCATCGTAAATGCACTCGCCATTCAGGATCACCAACAACTGAGGGGATTCATGGTGGACACCGAATTGCTCAGCCACCATCCTGGAAAGTTGCCGGTTCCGGTTCACATCCAGATAATACGCCTTATGATTCTGTCGAATAAAAGGCCATTCGGTCTCCAGCCGGTGCAAAGCAATGGAACTGATACTGTTCCGTGTGCTGTGCTTAAAGATGAAGACTGGCACCTGGAATGAATCTTCAATGATTTGGTCAAGTTGGTTGTCATTGATTAGATGAATCCAAAGCATAGCTTAGAATAAATTTTGAATGAACTGACTTGCCATGTCGACTAAGTTTACATGCAGTGAAAAATCGCTTGGACATCCAATCCCGCGATTGCAGGAGGATAAAACAATCAAACTCAACACTGCAATCCAAACGGCATGCTTATTTCCTTTCTTCATTTTCATATTAAATTTGACGATGATAATCAAACAACATTTATACCAAAAAATTTAACGTAAGTTTACGCTGTTTAGTACAAAGTTAAACATATATTATTTGTACATGCATATTCATTTGATAGCCATTGGTGGAAGCATCATGCATAATTTGGCCATCGCCTTGAAAAAAAATGGACATCAGGTAACGGGTTCGGATGATGAAATCTACAGCCCGGCTAAAGAACGCCTTAAAACACACGGAATACTGCCGGATCAGGAAGGCTGGGACCCTGATCGCATTCAGCCTGACCTGGATCTGGTCATCCTTGGGATGCATGCCCGAAAAGATAATCCAGAGTTGTTGAGAGCCGTTGAATTGGGTGTTCCCATCCACTCTTTTCCGTCATTTATCTATGAACAAGCCCGTGAAAAGACTAGGGTTGTCGTAGCGGGCAGTCACGGTAAGACGACCACCACTTCGATGATTTTGTATGCCATGCAACAAGCCGGCCGTTCCATGGATTATCTGGTGGGAGCACGCATTGAAGGATTTGAAGACATGGTGCATCTTTCGGAGGCCAACCTGCTTATCGCCGAAGGGGATGAATATTTGTCTTCCCCGCTGGATCCCCGGCCAAAGTTTATTCATTACCGGCCCCACATCGCAGTGATCACGGGGATTGCCTGGGACCATATGAATGTGTTTCCCACGTTTGCCTCCTACAAGCAATTATTTGTGGATTTGATCGACGCCATGGAGCCGGGAGGTGCCGTGCTTTATTGCGCAGATGACCCACATGTTGTCTCAATGATTGACCGGAGAGCCGATGTGGAGTTTATTCCTTACCGGGCGATACCGCACATTCAGACGCTGGAAGGAACCATGTTGCGTGATCAGGATGATCATCCCTACTTAACACCGTTGTTTGGAGAACACAATATGCAAAATATGAAGGCTGCCCTGGAGGTGTCCAAACGGCTGGGATTGACGGAGCATCAATTTTTACAGTCCATGACAACCTTTCGGGGAGCGGCAAAGCGCTTGCAATTAATTGCCAAGTCAGCCCATAAATTGTGTTTCCTTGACTTTGCCCATGCACCATCCAAAGTACGGGCCACGGTGCGAGCCACCAGAAGGCAGTACCCTGATCACCGGCTCATCTGCCTGTTGGAACTTCATACGTTTTCATCCTTGAATCGTGCCTTCCTGCCACAATATGCAAATAGCCTGGAAGGTGCGGACCAGGCCGTCGTATTTTATCAGGAGCACACCTTTGCCATGAAGCGTTTGCCTATGTTGGAAGAGGATGAAGTAAGAAATGCTTTTAAATTCAGCGAATTGATCATTCTGCATGAACCTGCCGCTTTGGTGACGTATCTACAGAGCATAAAAGCAGAAAAAGTAGTCTTTCTATTTATGACTTCGGGAACCTTCGGTGGTTTAAATTTACTGGACTTGGGACCCCGGCTTGTTGGTGATCTTCGATGAAGGAAAACCCTCATTTTAAATTAGCACGAGGGATGAACAAGAAGGCTGCCTCACTGTTCCTTGAATGGAAATCATCTGCCTTGCCCTAGAGGTCGATAAGACGTACCGGAAAGAATTTGATCTTTATCCGCTCGATGATGGTCTGAGTAGTTGGTTTTAGTATTTTTGCGCCACAAAAGAAAACAAAATGGGTCGTACAATCACATTACGGGAAGCTTTGGGTGAAGCAATGTCCGAAGAAATGCGCCGGGATGAATCGGTTTTTTTGATGGGTGAAGAGGTGGCCGAATACAATGGTGCCTACAAGGTGAGTAAAGGGATGCTGGACGAGTTTGGACCAAGGCGCGTGATTGATACACCCATCACCGAATTGGGTTTTGCGGGGATTGGAGTAGGGGCCGCCATGAACGGGTTACGGCCAGTTGTTGAATTCATGACCTGGAATTTTGCCATCCTGGCATTTGATCAAATTGTAAACAACGCCGCGAAAACTTTATCTCAGTCGGGTGGTCAATTTAATTGTCCGGTGGTCTTTCGGGGACCCTCGGGAGCAGCAGGACAGTTGGCCCAGCAGCATTCCCAAACATTCGAAAGCTGGATGGGGAATGTGCCCGGATTAAAGGTGATTTCCTGCATAGATCCGGCCGATGCCAAAGGTCTGTTGAAATCCGCGATCCGGGACAACGATCCGGTTTGTATGATGGAGTCTGAAATCATGTATGGCCTGAAAGGTGACGTTCCGGAAGATGAATATCTGGTTCCGATCGGTAAAGCTGCTATTCGCCGGGAAGGCACCGACATTACCCTGGTCTCCTTCAATAAAATGGCGCTGGTCTGCCTGGATGCCGCCGTGGAACTGGCTAAGGAAGGCATTTCTACGGAAGTCATCGATTTACGCACCATTCGGCCATTGGACATCGACACCCTGGTGGCAAGCGTCAAAAAGACCAACCGGATGGTGGTGGTGGATGAGTCCTGGCCGATGTTCGGAGTATCCTCCGAAGTGGCCTACCAGGTACAAAAAGATGCATTTGATTACCTTGATGCACCGGTACGCCGCGTCAATGCCGCCGATACTTCCTTGCCTTATGCCTCGACATTGGTCGATGAATACTTGCCCAATCCCGAGAAGGTGATCCGGGCAGTTAAGGAAGTGATGTATATCCAGGCTTAATACTTCACGTTTATTTTTATCAGGGGTACATTTGAGCAAACTAATTTGATTACCTTTGCGGCTTCATTTTCGGAAGCACATGCAGAATATTCGTAATATTGCCATCATTGCCCACGTTGACCACGGTAAAACGACCCTGGTAGACAAGCTTTTACATGCAGGTAAACTGTTCAAGGATCACGAAAGACCCGGTGAACTGATTCTGGACAGCAACGACCAGGAGCGGGAAAGGGGCATTACCATTTTGGCTAAAAATGCCTCGGTGACCTACAAAGGCACCAAAATCAACATCATTGACACACCTGGTCACTCTGATTTTGGAGGAGAAGTCGAGCGGGTACTGAATATGGCGGACGGGGTTTTGTTACTTGTTGACGCTTTTGAAGGACCGATGCCACAAACCCGTTTCGTCCTGCAGAAAGCTTTGGAACTTGGACTAAAGCCAATCGTGGTCATCAATAAGGTGGACAAAGAGAATTGCCGCCCGGATGAAGTACACGAGGCGGTTTTTGACCTGATGTTCGAACTGAATGCGACCGACGACCAGTTGGATTTTCAAACCTATTACGGTTCAGCAAAGCAAGGCTGGATGAGTGATGACTGGCGTAAACCATCTGAAGACATCACCTCCTTGCTGGATGCCATCATTGAGCACATTCCGCCTCCCATCACTTCGCTGGGAGCAGCGCAAATGTTGGTGACCTCACTGGATTATTCCCCGTACATCGGCCGGATTGCCATTGGCCGGGTTCACCGGGGAGAATTGAAGGTGGGACAAACGACCTCCTTGATCAAACGGGACGGCCGAATGGTAAAGAGCCGGATCAAAGAATTGTATACGTTCGAAGGATTGGGCAAGGTGAAAGTTGGTTTGGTTCATGCCGGTGAGATTGGAGCCGTGGTTGGAATCGAAGGATTTGAAATCGGTGATACCATTGCCGATGCGGAAACTCCCGAAGCATTACCCACCATCCGCATTGAAGAGCCCACCATGAGCATGCGATTTACCATCAATGATTCTCCATTCTTTGGACAGGAAGGCAAATTCGTCACTTCCCGTCACATTAAGGAACGGCTGGAGAAGGAACTGGAAAAAAACCTGGCCATGCGGGTGGACCCTGGCGAAACGGCAGACTCCTTCATCGTCTATGGCCGCGGAGTAATGCATTTATCGGTGCTGATCGAATCCATGCGCCGTGAAGGATTTGAGTTGCAAGTCGGACAACCCCAGGTGATCATCCGGCAGGTGGAAGGCATCGATTGTGAGCCGGTTGAAGAGTTAACGATAGATTTGCCGGAGGAACATGCCGGAAAAGCCATCGAAGCAGTGACCCAACGTAAAGGTGAAATGCTGAATATGGAGCCCCGCGGAACCAGAACCCTGATCACCTTTAAGATTCCCAGCCGGGGTATCATCGGGTTGCGAAACTACCTGATGAATGCGACGGCCGGCGAGGCCATCATGGCACACCGTTTCATCAAATATGAGCCGTTGAAAGGTCCGATTCCCGGCCGGATCATGGGATCTCTGATCAGCATGGAGCCTGGAAAGGCCATCGCTTACAGCCTGAATAATCTGCAGGATCGCGGTAAGTTTTTTGTCAGTCCGGGTGATCCCGTGTATGAAGGTCAGGTCATCGGAGAAAACAACCGGCCAATGGACCTGGTCGTGAATGTCACCAAAACGAAAAAACTGACCAATATCCGGGCTGCCAATGCGGACGACAAGGTTAATCTTCCTCCAGCGATGAAATTCACGCTTGAAGAAGCTCTTGAGTACATTCAGTCTGATGAATTCGTTGAGGTGACACCTAAGTCCATCCGATTGCGCAAGATCTATCTGAATGAGAACGATCGCAAACGCTTCTCCAAATCAAATGCGGTGTAATTACCGGGCAGTGATCAATTTTTAAGCAGGTTTCCCTCGTCGATCAGCCATTATACATTAAAGCGGAAATGCATAATGTCGCCATCATGCACGACATATTCTTTGCCCTCAATGGACATTTTTCCAGCTTCCTTGACCGCATGTTCTGAGCCATACTTGAGGTAATCCTCGTATTTGATGACCTCGGCCCGGATAAATCCCCGTTCAAAATCAGAGTGGATCACTCCGGCAGCCTGAGGCGCTTTGGTGCCCCGACGGATGGTCCATGCTCTTACTTCCTTTTCGCCTGCAGTGAAATACGTAATGAGGTCAAGCAAGTGGTAACTGGACCGGATCAGGCGGCTGGATCCGGGCTCGTCAAGTCCCAGTTCCTGTGCAAATTCTCTTCGCTCTTCCAGCGTATCCAATTCGGCAATTTCCGCTTCGATCCCCGCACACACATAAAGTACTTCGGCCGGCTCACCCTTAATCGCTTCCTCCAGACGGGCGGTGTGGGTATTTCCCGAAACCACACTCAATTCGTCGACATTGCAAACATAGAGGATCGGCTTCGCTGTGAGCAGTAACATTTCTTTCATAAGGGCAGCTCCTTCATCATCCAATTCAAGGCTACGCGCCGGGTACCCAGCGGCCAGATGTTCGAAAATTTTTATGCCGTGATCGACGGCACGTTGATCTTCCTTGGCACCACTCTTGGCTTGTTTTCTCAGCCTTTCCAAGCGCTTCTCAGCCGTCTCGAGATCCTTGAGAACCAACTCCATATCGATCGTTTCCTTGTCGCGAACCGGATCGATCTGGCCGTCAACATGAACGATGTTATCGTCCTCAAAGCACCGGACAACATGAAGGATGGCATCCACTTCGCGAATATTGGCCAGGAACTGATTGCCCAAACCTTCACCCTGGCTGGCTCCTTTGATCAGGCCGGCAATGTCTACGATCTCGACCGTGGTGGGGATTATTTTCTGAGGGTTGACCAAATCGGCCAACTTATCCAGGCGTACGTCCGGTACGGTAATCACTCCGATATTAGGATCTTTGGTTGCAAACGGATAATTGGCTGCCAGCGCTTTGGCGGAAGTAAGCGCGTTAAATAGGGTTGATTTTCCTACATTGGGAAGCCCGACAATTCCACAGCGTAAAGGCATGGCTGATGATTTTTAAAATGCGTGCAAATATAGACAAATGCCCTAAGAAAAATGGAGGTCCTCCGGGATCTTCGTGGGATGGTCCGGTCCGATGCCATAGACCCTGGTTAAGAAACCCCAAAGAGGCATGAATTACCTGGCTCATTTGCTTTTATCTTATCCGCTTCCGGAAGAAATGGTGGGGAATTATATGACGGATATGTTGAGCTGGCAGGAACAGCAGGCCTTGACAGGTATTTGCAAACGGGGCATGCTTATCCACCGGAATATTGATCAGTTCACCGATCAACACGAGGCGGTCAGGGCTTCCAGCAAACTATTAAGGGAAACCCAGGGAAAGTATGCTCCCGTCGTGGTGGATATCGTTTACGATTATTTGGTTGCCCGGCACTGGACCGACTTTTGTGATCTTCCTTTGACCGCATTCATTAAAGAAGCCTATGCCATCCTGGAGACTTTTTATGCCATGATGCCGGATCGCATCCAGTCCAGGACGAGGAGAATGATCGCGGGTGACTGGCTGCATCAATATACCAAAGTAGAGGGCCTGGAATTCGTTTTTGCCCGTTTGCAAAGCCGCACCAAATACCCGAATTTATTGAACGAGGCAGTCACCGTGTTTCTCCGGGACTATGGGAAACATGAAGTGTACTTCCGGCAGTTTTTTCCTGAAATGATGGCGCAGATACCTATCTGGCGTGCCGCCATTGAGGATCTTCGGGAGGCCGGCTAGCCTTCAAAATGGAAGGAGATGGTGAAGGCTCTCGAGAGGATCTTTTCCAATACCGTTGATTCCTGCAGGTCATTACGATAGATCAGGACGTTCCCAATGCCCTGGGTAAACTTCAATTCCGGAGAGAAAATGACGTAAGGCAGGAAGAATTGGATGCCTGCACCGGCTTCCACGGAAAAATCGTGGGGAGAAAGCCGGATTTGATCCGTTAACCTTTTGGTCCTTGACTTGCTGGAAATATCAAAACCGTATTTCAACCCGCTAACAACATATAATTTAACGTCCTTATAGGGCTTTGATTTATAACGCACCTGAAAAGGAACTTCAAAAAAGGTGGATTCAATCCGGGTCATATTGTCCTCCAGGTTGGTGTAACCGGTATAGCTGATGTTTCTTTCTACGAAGGAGAAAGACGGAATCATCCGCAAATCAAAATAGTCACCAATCTTCATATTCGTGATGATCCCCACGGTAAATCCTGGTCCATCATTGGATTCCGCAATTTTAATGGATTCATTACCAATGAATTGGCGGGAATGGACGATTTGATAATTGGAGCGATTCACGCCAAAGGACAAACCAAAATAATAGGCTTTGCCGGCGAAGTCACGGTAGTTGTTGCCATAATTTTTTAATCCCTGTCCGCTAAGATGACCTGCAGAAAACAAGGTTAGTAAAAAAGCTATCGCTTTGGTTTGTAAGCTTGATAGATGGTACATATGCCAAAACTTAAAGGCCGGAAGGTACATTGGTTAAAGCCGGTCTCTTCCAGGATCCCTTGCATCGCTTCGTATTCCGGAAACACCTGAACGGACTCGAATAAGTAGCGATAAGCCCGGGCATCCCTGGACTTTAACTTTCCTATTAACGGTAACAGGTACTTAAAGTATATATGGAAGACTTGTTTTATTGGAAATATTCTTGGTCTGCTGAATTCAAGTATGAACAAACCTCCACCCGGTTTTAGAACACGATATATCTCTCCGATACCAGCCTGCAAGTCTTCAAAATTGCGGACACCAAATGCTACCGTAACGGCTCCGAACTGCTCCGGTTGAAAGGGGAGCTTTTCACTGTCACCTTCGATAAAAGTGACGGCAAGTCCTTTGGTTGCCGCCTTTTTGCGGGCAATCTCCAGCATCTTGGGGCTGAGATCCAATCCCGTTATATGCTCGGAAGGCAAAAACCTTGCCGCTTCGAATGCGACATCTCCGGTTCCGGTGGCAATGTCCAGCAGGGTATCCGGTTTCAACGCACGGACACTCGTTAACATTTTTCGGCGCCAATGCACATCGGTTCCGGCAGATAGGAACCGGTTGAGAAAATCATAGGTGGGTGCTATGTTGTCAAACATCTGGCGGACTTCTTCCTTTTTCGTGGTGCCTTGTTGGTCGTAAGGTTTGACAGGTTCAGTCATGTATTTTGCCTTAAGGAACGCTGGTTAAAGAACCCCTGTACCAGGTGTTTCCGGCCAGGGACCGCAAAGATACATTTATTGAGCCGAACTCCTTATTATATTAGGAAAACCAAAATATAAACCACGGATATTTTCGTATCTTTGCGCATTCAAATTTTAAAGACACAATATGTCTAAGTCGAGGATCTTCCCGATCAATATCGAAGATGAAATGAAGACCGCCTACATCGACTATTCCATGTCGGTGATTGTCGCCCGGGCGTTACCGGATGTGCGAGATGGTCTGAAACCCGTTCACCGCCGCGTCCTCTATGGAATGGATGAGCTGGGCGTCCAATACAATAAATCCCATAAGAAATCAGCCCGTATTGTTGGAGAGGTTCTGGGCAAATACCACCCGCATGGAGACGGTTCGGTGTATGATGCCATGGTGCGTCTTGCCCAACCATGGTCAATGCGCTATCCCCTCGTGAATGGACAGGGTAATTTTGGTTCCATGGATGGTGACAGCCCGGCAGCCATGCGTTATACCGAGGCCCGGTTGGAACGGATCAGTTCGGAAATTCTCGCAGATATCGACAAGGACACCGTCGACTTCACGTTGAATTTTGACGATACGTTGCAAGAACCGACCGTCATGCCAACACGGATCCCCAATTTATTGGTGAATGGGGCGTCAGGTATTGCGGTTGGGATGGCGACCAATATGTTGCCGCACAACCTGCGTGAGGTGATCGACGGCATCCATGCATCCATTGACAATCCCGACATCACGGTCGAAGAATTGATGCAATATGTTCTGGGCCCTGATTTGCCTACCGGCGGCATCGTGTATGGGCTGTCAGGGGTCCGGGAATACTTTGAAACCGGCCGTGGAAGAGTTGTGGTACGTGGTAAAGCCGAAATCATCGGTGAACCAGGAAAGGAATCCATCATTGTGTCCGAAATTCCATTCATGGTCAACAAAGCCAGTTTGGTGATGAAAATTGCCGAATTGGTACAGGACGAAAAAATCCAGGGCATTAGTGATATCCGCGATGAATCGGATCGCAATGGTTTACGCATCGTCGTAGACCTGAAGCGCGATGCCATTCCCAATGTGGTTCTTTCCAAACTCTATGCTTATTCGCCATTGCAAACATCGTACGGTGTCAACAACATCGCTTTGGTCAATGGCCGGCCCCGGACACTAAGCCTGAAAGAACTCATCGACGAGTTCATCAAGTTCCGCCTTGAGGTCATCGTCCGGCGCACCAAGTATGAACTGGAACAGGCGGAGAAAAGAGCCCACATTCTGGAGGGTTTGCTGATTGCCATCGATCATTTGGACGAAGTTATCGCCCTGATCCGTAATAGCGACAGCGTAGATGATGCCCGATCAGGTTTGATGAATACGTTCGCTCTGTCCGAGATTCAGGCTAACGCCATCCTGGCCATGCAATTGCGTGCTTTGACGGGGTTAGAGCGGGATAAATTGCGGAATGAGTATGAAGAGGTCAAAGCTCTGATTGAACGCTTGAAAGCCATCCTTGCCGATGAAGGTATTCAACGCCAGATTGTCAAAGATGAACTTCAGGAGATCCGTGATCGCTATGGTGATGACCGTAGGACAGTCATCAATCCCGCTGAAGGAGAAATCAATATCGAAGATCTGATTCCGGACGATGAAGTGGTAATAACCATTTCCCATCTGGGATACATCAAAAGGACCAAAGTCAGCGAGTACCGGCTCCAGGGCAGGGGAGGACGGGGTGCCAAAGGGAGCAAGACACGAAATGAAGATTTCATCGAACATATGTTTGTGGCCTCCAACCACAATTACCTGTTACTTTTTACCGAGTCCGGCAAGTGTTTCTGGTTGCGCGTATTTGAGATTCCCGAAGCGAGCAAAGTTTCGACGGGCAGGGCCATCCAGAACTTGTTGAATCTCACTTCGGAAGATGCCGTGAAGGCTTACATCAAGATCCAGGATCTCAACGACATGGATTTTGTCAATGAGCACTTCATTGTTTTTGCCACGAAAAAAGGGATGCTAAAAAAGACACCTGTCGAGGCTTTTTCGAGGCCGCGTTCGAATGGCATCATCGCAATAACCATCAATGAAGGGGATATGCTGCTGGAAGCACGATTGACCAATGGCTCCAATGAAATCCTGCTGGCTAACCAGCAGGGAAGAGCCATCCGGTTCCCAGAGGCAACAGTCAGACCAATGGGTCGTACAGCAGCAGGCGTTAAAGGGATGACCCTGCAGGGCGACCGCGATGAAGTCATCGGAATGATCTGCGTCGATCCTTCGGATCACAGCACCACCATCTTGGTCATCTCCGAAAAAGGGATGGGTAAACGTTCCATCCTGGACGATTACCGGATCACTAACCGGGGAGGTAAAGGTGTGAAAACCATGTCAATCTCTGACAAAACCGGTCCTTTGGTGGCTATCAAGGTGGTTTCTGAAGACAATGAGTTGATGATTACCGGTAAATCAGGAATTGTGATCCGGATGTCTGTGTTAGATATACGTACCATGGGCCGGGCAACGCAGGGTGTACGGGTCATCAAACTGACCGAAGACGACCAAATCGCTGATGTTGCCGTTCTGACTCGTGAAGAAAGCGACGAAGAAGAATAATATTTAACAGAATTGTAAGGTTATCTTAACATTTCATACAGTTATTTATGAAATTCGTCTCGTCCTAATAGCGTAACTAGATTTAATACATTTGCAAAAAATAAACTGGAGACTATGAAAAAATCATTTTTTGCTTTGATTTTCCTGATGGTTGGCGTGGTTGCCAGCCAGGCACAGGCTGATATCAAAGAAGCAAAGAAGAATCTTAAGACAGCTGAGAAGGCGGTAAGTCTTTACAATCTGGATAACCGGGCCAATTCCGACAAGCTGGAAGAGGGCATTGAAGCCATTAAGCAAGTTGTCCAGAACGATGAACTGGCAGCAACTGCTGCCCCTTTCCTGGCGGAAGGAGACTTGTACCTGGCAGTTGCCAGTCGGGATGTATCCATGCCGATGCTTGATCCTAACTGGAAACCGGTCGATTATGACGCAGCAGAAATGGCTTTTATGGCTTATTCCAAAGCATTGCCCCTGAGCCAGAAAAAGTTTGAAACGGAAGCAGCATTGAAAGGATTAAGTGATGTGGCCGGCTACATTAATAATGAAGCCGTGGACGCATACAACAACAAAGACTTTGAAAATGCATACAAAGGATTTGCTACGATGTTGAAGATCCATGACCTGCTGGTGGAAAATCAAAAAGAAAGTTTCCTCTCCGATGATGCTAAAGTGAATGACCAGTACTTATTTACCGGTATTTGCGCCTTGCAGGCAGGAGCCTATGACGTTGCAGAAGAATACCTGAAAAAACTGTACGACCGGGGATACCACGAAGCAGGCATTTATGAGTCCTTCTTTAATCTTTATCAGGCTAAAGGAGATTCGGACATGGCCAAAAAATACCTGGAAGAAGGCCTCCAAAAATATCCGGATGATACTGGTCTGTTGTTCGCTCAGATCAACCTTTATCTGCAGGAAGAACGTACGGACGAACTCGTTGGTAAACTGGAGATGGCCATTGAAAAAGAACCTACCAACAAATCATTGTACTCCACATTGGGTCAGGTCCACGATAAATTGTACCAGGCTTTTGACAAAGAAGGTAGGCATGATGAGGCGGATAAACATTTTGAGGCTGCTTTGAAGAACTATGAGAAAGCCCTCGAAATCGACCCCAATTATTCCGACGCGGTGTACAGTATTGGAACCCTGTACTACAATAAAGCGGCTTTGATGTCCCAGGAACTCAATGAATTAGCCAACGATTATTCCAAAGAAGGCATTAAAAAATACGACGCGTTGAAGGCAAAAATCGATGTAATTTTCGATCAGGCATTGCCTTTCTTCCAAAAAGCCGAAGCCATGGATCCCATGGAACGCAATGCTTTAATTGCACTTAAAGAAATCTATGCGCGTAAAAATCAGTTGGATATGTCCAACGAATTCAAAGAGCGCCTGGATAAGATAGATGCCGGTGAAACCATCACCAGCAGTTATTTCAAAAATAATTGATGCAAGGCATTTCTGCCTTTATTGATAAAAGGGATTGCACGTATGGGCGATCCCTTTTTTCTTTGTTACTTGATCTCAACGGCACCGAAGGCGTTTATTCCCAGGTAAAAATACCTGCTTTGGCATTCAGATAATTGAGGGTACATGATTCCGGATTTTCTTCCCGGTAACTGACGGGCTGGTCCGTGCCCGTGCCAATTACACTACCCCAAAGACAATGATCGGACTCTTTTTCATAATAGATCGTGGTCGTATACATCGCATCCGGATATTCAAATTTATACACAAAGGCGCCATCCTTCTTGCCCCCTTCGTAGCGCCCTTCCAGGCTCATTTTTATTTCTTCATTGGTGGCATCCTGAATGTATTCGGTGGCAATGCGGAAGGAGCCATCCAGAATCCGGCCGCCCTGGTCGTTTTGCCGGTATTCATAGAACCCCGAGAACAGGTAGTTATTGCGGGGCAATTCGATTTTGAGAATTTGACTCAGATTCATGATGTCGGCATTTTCAAGCTTATGAACCAATCGTCCGGGTTTAAGGACCGAATTTGCCACGGTCTGATTGGTTATCACTTTACTGACCGCACCGCCGAACAACCAACCTGCAGTATCCAAACGGGGATAGGCCACTTTATACCAAGGCTTGGTAAAGGAAGTGCCTCGCAGGGTAATGGTCTCTTCGAAATCGGTACTATCATGCAGGTATTCCAGGATGGTACCTTCCGGGATGATATCAATGATACCGCCTTGCAGGGAAGGTTTATCGCGCAGTCTCAATTTATCCACCAACACTTTGAATTCTACCTTGGCTGGAACCACGGGCGTCGTATCAGCTACCGCAGAAATGTCCGGTTCCCCGGGAGGGGAGGCTTGTTTGCAATGACCAAAAAAGATAACTGTTAATATGGATAATGCTAAGAATCGGTTGGTGTACATATAACTTGATCAATGATGAACGCAAATTCAAGTGCTGTTTCATGGTGTCTCTCGAAGCGGCCGGATGCACCGGAATGGCCGGCTTCCAAATTTGTATGGAGAACGATCAGGCTATTTCCATTAGTATAATCGCGCAACTTTGCCACCCATTTTGCGGGCTCCCAGTACTGGACCTGTGAATCGTGCAATCCTGCGGTCACCAGCAACGACGGATAGGGTCCACCGGAGATGTTGTCGTAGGGCGAATAACTTTTCATCAATTCATAATACTCCGGATCATTGGGATTGCCCCATTCATCGTATTCTCCCGTGGTTAATGGAATCGAATCATCCAGCATGGTGGTGACCACGTCTACAAAAGGCACGGCGGCAACCATGGCACGGAACAACTCCGGAGCCATGTTCATCACCGTTCCCATCAATAATCCTCCGGCGCTTCCGCCCATGGCACCCAGGCCGGCTGGACAGACATATCCCCGGTTGATAAGCGCTTTTCCACACGCAATGAAGTCGGTGAAGGTATTTAATTTGAATTTCAATTTACCCTGATCGTACCAATCTCTGCCTAATTCCTGACCGCCACGGATGTGGGCGATGGCATAAACAAAACCACGATCCAATAAACTGAGGCGGGGAATGCTGAAATAGGGGTCGATACTGATGCCATAAGAGCCATAACCGTATAATAACCCCCGAGAGGCGCCTTTACGCCACTTGTCTTTACGATAGACCAGGGAGACCGGTATGTTGGTGCCATCATCCGCTTTAACCCAGATTCTTTCTGAATGGTATTTTTCCGGTTGGTAGCCTCCTACGACCTCCTGAACCTTCCGGATGGTAAAAAGACCATCCTCGAGCCCAATGTCGATCACCGAGGGGGGAGTGATCAGGGAAGTATATTGAATCCGAACCTGTTTGGCCTGATATTCAGGATTCTGATCAAAATCAATGCTGCGTGCTTCTTCGGCAAATTCAACCGGTTTCACCTGCATGGATTGCAAGTCGATGATTCGAACTTCTTTGGTTGCATTGGCTCGGGATAAAATGGCCAGATGGTTTTCGAAAACTTCGACATCTTCGAGGTACCCGGCCGGATCGTGTGGAATTACTTCTTCCCAATCCTCGGGATTGGTCTGACCGACGGTACAGCGCATCAGTTTGAAGTTTGTTGCATTCCAATTCGTCCGGATATAAAAATGTTCTTTGTGATGGTAAATACTGTATTCGTGATGCCTTTTCCGTGGTAGAAAGACACTCCATCCAGCTTCCGGGTGGTCGCAATTCAGGTAACGAAATTCATCGGAAACCGTACTGCTGCTGACGATAACTATGAATTGCTCACTTTTGGTCTTGTAGACAAAACTGGAATAGGTCTCATCGGCTTCGAAGTAAATTTCAATGTCCTGATCCGCCGGTGTACCCAGGACATGTTGCCGGATTCGGCACGAGCGCAGTTTATCGTCTTTGACCGTATAATAGAACGATTGTCCGTCAGGACTCCATACTCCACTGCCGGAAGTATGCGGTATGGCTTCGTCCAGCAACTCGCCGGTTACCAGATCCTTGATCCGTAAAGTATATAATCGACGTCCTACCCGGTCTTCTCCAAATAAATAATAACGGTTATCCGAACTAACGGTACGTGAAGCAATCTGGTAATACGATTGGTCCTTTCCAGCTTTTTCGGCATCCCAGAGCAATTGTTCCTTTTCCGGATTATTGTCAGGCCAACGCCAGAACTGTGGATGTTGCGAGCCTGCCAGGTAACGGGTTTGATACCAATAGCCATTCTTGCGGTAGGGAACCGATTGATCGTCCTGTTTAATGCGGCCAATGATTTCCTGGTAAATGGTCTCTTGTAAGGCTTCGGTGTGTTTCAAGCGGTTCCTTCCATAGGCATTTTCCGCTTTGAGGTAAGACATGGTATCGGGGTCATCCAGGTCACGCATCCAATAATATGGATCATGCCGTGTATCTTGATGGATCTCCAGCAATTTGCTGATTTTTTTGGGTGCAGGTGCTTTCATGTGCAACCAATGAGCTATTTTGACGATTCTTAATTGAAGTGGTCTGCGGGAATAAAGCTAAATGAATCGCCACACAATACAAACCTCGACATCACAAATTTTGAAGATATCGCTTCCCATCATGCTGGGCAGTGCAGCTCAAAATGTGATTTCACTGGTTGACAGTACTTTCTTATATCATTATGATGAACCTTCCTTCGCGGCGATGGGATTTATTGGGGTGTTTTACCTGGTCATTGCTGCGATGGGATTTTCCATTTCACGAGGTGGACAGATATGGATCGCCCGCAAAATGGGAGAAGGCAGTGTGCTTGAAGTGGGCCGGTTATTTCAGACGGTTTTTGTCGTAGAAGGCATTGTAGCCCTGTTGCTTTTTATCATTATCAAGTTTTTTGGACTGTGGATTATTGGCTTATTCATTGATGATCCGCATCTGGCGGCACTCTGCGATGATTACCTGCAACCTCGTTCCTATGGAATATTTTTCTCCTATTTCGGTGTTGCTTTGATCGCATTGTACACCGGAATCGCCCGCACAACCTTTATTTTGGTCAGTACCGTTGTCCTTTTCACCGTTAATACGGTACTGGACTACCTGTTTGTCTTTGGTATCGGAGGAGCACCGGAACTGGGAATAGCCGGAGCCGGTTGGGCCAGTACCATCGCCGAGGGTGCAGCATTTGTTAGTTTTTTGGCGTATATGTTCTTTGACCGCAAGATCAAACCATTTCGCCTTACGTCTCTGCTCCGCTTCGAACCCCGAATGTTCTGGCAAATTCTATCCACCTCCAACCATTTGTTATGGCAGACATTTTTTGCCATGGGTAGTTGGGTAGCTTTCTTCGGTATGGTTGAGAACATGGGCCAGCATGCATTGGCCATTTCCAATCTGGCCCGGATGATTTACCTGGTCCTGTCGATCCCTTGCTGGGGCCTGGCCTCGGCAACCAATACGATCGTCAGCCATTTTGTTGGTTCAAGAAAGCGCATGGCAGTCAAACCTCTCGTTTGGAAAATCATCCGCATCACGTTAATCATGACCTGGGCGATCGCCATACCAACCATATTTTTTCCCCAGTTTACCTTATACCCGATTCTGGGGAAATCGGATATGACCTTGCTTGCCCAGGCGCAACCAACCTTTTACATGCTTTTGGCCATCCTGACCCTTTTCAGTATCGGGGGCATCTATTTTAACGGATTGTTGGGAACCGGAGCTACCGGCCTGGGTCTGCGTATGCAGATTATCGCCACTTTGGTCTATTTGGTATTTATTTACGTCACGATCAATTACCTCCACTGGCCAATCTACTGGGTATGGTCGGCAGAACTACTCTACTGGGCCTTATTATTGGGAGTAAGTGCATATTTGTTAGAAAAATACCGGTGGACCCAGTATGCCCCTTATCATTGATGTCATTCCGTTTTTAGTTCCTCAACAAGATGAGACTTCCTCCGGATGCTGTTCTTTAAGGTAACCTGCCATCCCGGTTCTACCGCTCCCATTGCCAACCGATTACAGTTGATAGAAAAGAGACAAGTATAAATAAATGATGTAATCATCTGGCAATGAGGTCAATAAATCGGTGAACGAACTTATATTGAGATAACTAATATGATAAAAAA
>JAGQXC010000071.1 GCA_020436785.1 Saprospiraceae bacterium
GGAGTTAAATTTCTTGTGACAATGCATGATGGCTCTGACTGATTTGGGTTACTTTAGACTGTATTCGAACAATCAAAATAAATTTCAAATAAAGAAGCTATGATCACAAGAAGGAAACTACTCCGTCAATTATCTTCAACACCCGTGATTGGCAGCCTGTTTGGCGCTGGTTTTTGGTCCAGTTCGCTCTTCAAAAGTGCCGAAGTTAAGACCAAAACGCGTAATCTGTTTGAAGAGCTTGGAGTGACACCCGTTATCAATGCCAGTGTAACCATGACTTTTCTTTCCGGTTCATTGATGCGCCCTGAGGTCATGGAAGCCATCAATTCCACATCCCACGATTTTGCCAATATGCATGAGTTGCAAGACAAAGTCGGAGAAAAGATCGCTGAAATGTTGCAGGTAGAGGGAGCCATGGTTACCTCCGGAGCCGCCTGTGCGATGGTTTTAGGCACGGCGGCTGCCATCACCGGTACGGATCCCGAAAAGATCAAGACAATCCCCAATCTTCCCGGTCCCCGGCCGGAAGTGATCATGCAAAAAAGCCACCGATATGTCTTCGATCAGGCCATTACCACTACCGGTGCCCGCATTGTTGAAGTCGAAGGGCCGGAAGAGATGGAAAAAGCATTCAATGAACGGACCGTTATGGCTTTATTCTTTAATGCCGCCGGAAAGTCCAGCATCAGCCATGAACAATTCGTAGAGATTGCAAAGCGCCATCAGGTTCCTTCATTCATTGATGCCGCGGCAGACGTCCCCCCGGTTGAAAATTTGTTCAAATACCAGAAGATCGGTTTTGACCTCATCACCTTCTCCGGTGGCAAAATGATTCGCGGTCCGCAAAGTGCGGGGTTGTTGTATGGTCGCAAAGACCTGATTGAGGCAGCCAAACTCAATCACAGTCCCCATGAGGCGCCCATAGGCAGACCCATGAAAGTCAACAAGGAAGAAATCTTTGGCATGTATGCGGCGCTGAAGGCTTACCTCGAACTCGATCATGAGAAAGAATGGCAGGAATGGCTGGACCGGATAGACCGCATCAAAACGCAACTGGAAACGGTTGCCAGTGTCCAGGGTGAAACAAACATCAATCCGGGACCTGCCAATGCTTTTCCCAGCCTTCTTCTTTCATGGGATCAGCAAAAAGTGCGGATTACTCCCCGGGAGGTGAACAAGTTGCTTAAGGACGAAAACCCCAGCATTGTCACCAATGTGCGGCGCAATGAGGACCGTCAGGATCTATTGAGTGTAGGCGTGGTCCTGTTGCGTCCTGACCAGGTTGATTATGTGGCCGATCGCATCAAATCGATTCTGAGCAAAGCGGAGTCCTGACCTTGGCGTTCAAAAAAAGTACACCAATAGCATTTGAATGAATCCATCCAGGAATCTAATTTCTAACTGTTCATGATGACCATCGCTTCCGGATCCAGTTGCTGGCGCTTCTTTCCGATGCTTCCGTTGATAATCCTTTCTCTGCTGGCCGTACAATGCCGGACGGACGGAAATCTGCATCCCGGCGAACCGCCCAACGGCGGGTTGTTTCTTCCCGGTGATTTTGAAGCCGTGGTGGTGGTGGATAGCCTCAAAGGCCGGGCCCGGCATCTGACCGTTAATTCCAATGGGGATATCTATGTAAAATTACGGTTTGCCGATTCTCTCGGGGGCAACGCAGCACTCCGGGATACCAATGGCGATGGGAAGGCCGACATGATCGAGACATTCGACGATTACATTGATAAAAGCAGCTACGGCACGGAAATGCGGATCCATGACGGATATTTGTATTTCAGTTCGGTAACCCGTATTTACCGGCAAAAACTGACCGGTGATTTGGTCCCGAATAGCGAAATGGAACTGATTCTCACCGACCGTCAACGTCCCCGGCAGCACGATACCAAACCCATTGCATTTGACCACGACGGCCATTTATATACTGTTTTTGGCGCTCCTTCCGATGCCTGTCAGGAAAACGACCGTTCTCCGCTTTCTCCAGGCATCTTCCCCTGTCCGCTTCTCGAAACCCGCGGAGGTCTCTGGCGATTTGATGCCAGCAAACCGAATCAGTTTCAGGAAGACGGAGAGAAAATGGCTTCGGGTATGCGGAGTGTGGTCGGCCTGGACTGGAACGATGAAGTGAACGCCGTGTATGCGGTCGTTCACGGACGCGATTATTTACATAACACCTGGCCGAGGGATTTCTCCGTCTGGGAAGGAGCCGTCCTTCCTTCCGAGGTCTTTGTTCGTCTGGATGCCGGAGCCGATGTGGGGTGGCCCTATCATTATTACGATCAGCTGCAAAACAAATACTTCTTAAATCCGGAATATGGTGGCGACGGTGAAAAGCAGGGAGATACCAGCCATCTTACCAAACCGGTGATTGGATTTCCCGGTCATTTTGCACCCAATGACATCCTGTTTTACACCGGTTCGCAATTCCCGGAACATTATCGGAATGGAGCCTTCATTGCTTTTCATGGTTCCACGAGCAGTTCGCCGTATCCGCAGTCGGGTTATTTTGTTGGTTTTGTGCCCATGAAAAATGGCATGGCTACGGGGTCCTGGGAAGTATTTGCCGATGGTTTTGCCGGAGTGGATACTATTGTTAACACCAGTGACGCTGCGTATCGCCCGATGGGTTTGGCAATGGGGCCGGATGGTTCACTTTATGTGTCTGACTCCGAGAAAGGCAAAATATGGAGAATCCGTTATACCGGTGATCGCCAGGCATTTGGTCCTGCCCAACTTGCAGCCATGGACGAACGTAAGCGAACCGCAACAAATATTAAAACACCGGATGAAATCAAAGACATACTCAAGTTGCCGGGTATGGAAGGCATTGATGAAGATCAGCTGTCCGAAGGGGGTAAAAACTTCAATACATTTTGTTCGGTTTGCCATCAGCGGAATGGCCAGGGTAACGACCGTTTCCCGCCTTTAAATGGCGCCGAATGGGTCCTTGGTGACAAAGAAGCGCTGATTGGCATTGTGCTTAATGGCATGCGTGGCGAGATCCAGGTGAAAGGAAAATCGTATACGAATGTCATGCCGAAACTGGACATGCTTTCCGACGAAGAGATTGCCGGTATTCTCACCTACATCCGGCAAAATTTTGGGAATAGGGCTTCTGAAGTTTTGCCTTTGGAAGTGGCCCAAGTTCGGGAAGTCCTCAAGGCGCAATAGTTGTTGCCATTATTCCGCAAGATCCTCAGATTCCAGTCTTGCGAAAGGCCCGGGAGCACTTTCTTCCCCAATCTCTGCCCAAATTTTTCCTTCGCTGTTAAATTTGAATAAAGTAATTCCACCCCATTGGTAATCTTGTCCGGAAATGAAACTGCTATCGGGGGTTGTCTCCGCGCTTTTCGCCTGGAAAGACCAGATCAGAACAACCTGATTCTCTTCGGCTACCGCATCATCAATGCTCAGATGCGGTTCCTTCCATCGGTTTTTGAAATGGACGGCGAAATTTTCATATGCTTCTCTTCCGTGTATCACGCTGGTGCCCAGGACTTGTTTAAAAATGGGGTAGGTGGATACGACGTCCTCCGTCACCAGGTTACTGATTTTTGAGGGTTCACCTCCGTAAATATTCCGGAATAATAGCTCAGCCTGATTTTTGCGATCATTTAACATATCGCCTGTGCCTTGGCATTTTGAAAATAGAAGGAATGCCACGGGCACGAGCCAATATCCCTTTGCCATCATTTTGAATTTAAGTAAGTAATGAAATGAATTATCTGAGTCATGGCATTAAATGCCTTTTATCATAACCGTGTGTGGCCGGACTATGGTGCCAAATAAATCCATGATCTGGAATTTGCCAGAAATTTCCTGCACAATTAAATTACAATAAATGGATTAATTTCTCAGACCTCAGCCGGCTAAACTTATTGATGAGTTTTTTTCTGCTTTTCAATGGATCCGGAAATAAGGTGTGAATTAACCGTTATTCGATGACTGGATTTGGCACTGGTTCACCCTGCATAAAGGCGATGATATTCTTTACCGCCATGACCGCCATCCGATCCCTGGCCTCTACGGTGGCTGAACCGATGTGCGGCAATACGGCGACATTTTCCATTTCCAGCAGGGGATTGTTCGCTGCCATCGGTTCCGGGTTGGTCACATCCAGTCCTGCTCCCCAGATCAGTCCTTCGTTCAGGGCCTGAATCAAGTCGGCTTCCTGATGTATACCTCCCCGGGCCGTATTGATGAAAATGGCCGACCGTTTCATTTGGCTGAACGTTTCCCGATTAAACAAACCGGATGTCTCCGGCGTGAGGGCACAATGCACGGACAGGACATCGCTGGTGGCCAACAGTTCCGGAAATGGGACCCACTTTGCCCCTACTTCCAGCTCTGCCTGCGAATTGCGGTTGCGATTGGTATAGATCACCGGCATTTGATAAGCTGCGTGACACCGCCGGGCCATTTCCAGGCCAATGGTCCCCAACCCAAAGATCCCCAGCGTCTTTCCTTTTATTTCGACGCCCAGATTTGCCTGTGGACGGAAATAGGTCCAGTTGCCTTGACCAATGGATCGGTGCATAAAGAACATCTTGCGGGAGACTGCCAGCATCAGTCCGAAGGCGATATCGGCCGTTGCATCGCTCATGGCGTCCGGCGTATTGGTGATCAGGATGCCCAATTGCTGCGCCCGGGCCACATCAATGTTGTCATAACCTGCGGCGAACTGGGCAATGATTTGCAAGTGGGAACAGGACTCGAGAAAATGAGCATCGATGCGATCGGTCCCGGCACAAAATAATCCCTGGTGACTCTGAACGGCCTGAATGAGTTCTGCCTGGGTCATGGGCCGGTCATGAGGCCATTGTTGAACCCGGATACCGGCTTCCTGCAATAGTCGTGAACCGATGGGTGGGAAGTCTTTGGAGATATAAACAGAAAACAAACGGGTGAAATTTTAGGATTAATCGTTTAGGGATTTGTACCACATCGCTACAAACCCCTAAACTACTAAACCTGACAAATTTTTAAGTCAATGTCCACCACTCACTTAATCATCACCGGCACCTCAAGGTTTTCCCAAAAGAGGGAAAAGCCGGATGGGTTGACTTCATATTTGAGTCGTTCATTCATCTCCTGCGAAGGCTTGGGAGTGACCACGACCCGAAGGGCATCCTTCGATTCGTCGTACTGGAAGGCGCCCCATTGATCTGGCACATTATTGAAAATAATGGTCCACGTGGTTGAGCTAGGAATTGCAAAAACGGAATAACGACCTGCTTTCAGCGCCTTGCCTTCCACCATCACATCCTTACTGGTTTCGAATACGGTGGCCTCATTGGCACCTGCACGCCAAACTTTGTCATAAGGTACCAGGGCCCCCCAAATGGTCCGCCCTTTGACACCAGGACTGCTGTAATTGATGTTGATTTTGGCCTCACCGACCATACCTTCAGCGGAAGCTGGTGGGCTGGGCCGCGTGTCCTGACCGCAGGCAACGGAAGAAAGGAGCAGGCCAATTCCCAGAAGGAATGAGCTAAGGATTAATTTGGAGAACTTCATAACAATGTAGTTTTGTAATCAGGAAAAATACCTCATATGATAAAGCAATTGCCGGGGTAATTGTTTGCACGCTCGGCAGATTTGTGGAATGAAAATTAAAGAATGCACTCCCTAAGACAAATGAGCTAGAGCATCCGGCTGGATAATCCTTGTTGGATGAGCTAAATAGCTATTCGTTACGCTGACTTA
>JAGQXC010000072.1 GCA_020436785.1 Saprospiraceae bacterium
CATGCTGTCCGGGCGATGTACATGTATGCCGGTATGACCGATATTGCAGCGATTTATCACGATTCTGCCTATGCCTCCGCCGTCAATAAGCTCTGGGAAAACATGGTGTCCAAAAAGATGTACATCACCGGCGGAATCGGCGCGCTCCACCAGGGTGAAGCATTTGGAGCCAATTATGAATTACCTAATAAAACGGCATACAATGAGACGTGTGCATCCATTGGTGACGTCTACTGGAACCACCGGCTCTTTATGCTCTATGGGGCCAAGAAATATTACGATGTCATCGAGCGAACGTTGTACAATGGTTTGTTATCCGGACTATCCCTGGACGGCAAGCAATTCTTTTATCCGAATGCTTTGGAATCAGATGGAGTGTACCCATTCAATCAGGGCGCTTGTACCCGTAAATCCTGGTTCGATTGTTCCTGTTGTCCGACCAATCTGATTCGCTTCATCCCGGCCATTCCCGGATTGATCTACGCCAAACACGATCATGATTTATATGTCAATTTGTATGTGGGTAATGAAGCCGAAGTGGACATGAACGGTCAGCTCATCCGGATCAGCCAGCGGACGAATTATCCCTGGAATGGTCAGGTCGAACTGACGGTAAGCAGCAACACAGCGGTTCCAATAAACTTAAAACTCCGGCTTCCCGGTTGGGCCAGCGGTGAAGTGTTGCCGTCCGATTTATACACCTACATTTCACTGGCACCGGAACCTCCGGCCGTGCACATTGACGGAGAAAAAGTTCCCTGGGAACTGGAAGGCGGATACATCATCCTGCCCCGCACCTGGGAGGGATCCCACACCGTCACCCTCGACTTTCCCATGCGGGTACAGGTGGTTCGTGGCAGTGAACAAATCGCGGAAGACCGGGGTAAGCTTGCCCTGGAGTATGGCCCGATCGTCTATGCATTGGAAGAAGCCGACAATCCGGCCATTGATGTCGTGACGATTGCTCCGGACGAAAATTATCAGGTGGCTTTCCAGCCAGGATTTCTGAATGGAGTCGTGGAGATCTTCGGTGCCGGCCCGATAGGCAGTTTCAAGGCCATTCCCTATTATGCCTGGTCCAATCGTGGCGCAGGTAAGATGAAGGTGTGGATTCCAGCCACGCCCTGAGTACGTAAGAGCGTCAAAAACACGCCACCCTGGTCCAGCCAGGTACCCTCGGATTTGGAACTGCTCGCAAAACATCCTAAAAATCTGCACATGTGGTCAGGTTGATTGCAACCCTTTGTACCATTCTCCCGGTAATGAGAATTAAGTAAGCATCCATCCATCTCCGGCAAACGTCGCCGGACACTTTGGGTTTCCCTCAAGTCGAACCAGGGTACCGGGATGCTTAAGAATTGACATAACTATTAACCGTCTTATTTATTCTTAAAGGTGGGGTCTGAATGTCAGATCCCGCCTCTTTTAGCGGTTTGATTTGTTGGCACCAATCCTTGTGTAACCATCACGGTGCCTTTTCCCGAAAGCTCCGACCGGTAGTTTTAAGCAAAATTTAAGGTCCAGCCAAGGGTTAAAAAATGCTTGAGTCTTAATTTGGTTGAGTTATTTGGTGATTAGAAGGGCCTATCCAGAGGAAATCACCGAAGATAGCCCTTCTGTCTTTCCTTCTAACTGCGGATTGAACGGTTATCCGGCTCCAACCGAACTATTTAAGAGGCAACGAAATTTGTATGGTTTGAGTGTTCGTCCAACAAGCCAAATTCTGGAAGAATGGATAAATAAATGTTTGCAGGGGTCACGAAAACATCAACGGCTCCTGTTTGAAACATTTTACAGTGATGGCATGAACATCGCCAGCAGGTATAGTCGGAACGAGGAAGAAGCAAAAGAAATACTCAGCAATGCGTTCATCCGGGTCTTCAAAAAACTGGTCTCCTTCAATACCTCCCTGCCTTTTATGCCGTGGTTTAAGACGATTATCATACATTGTTCGAGTGACTATTATCGCTACGATCACCACATCATCAAAGATGAAATAGGTAATAGTGGCATTGATGTTCCTGAGATCAGTGGTGTGGTCGATCAGTTACAGTATGAAGACATTCTGCAGTTGGTGCAACAATTGCCGGATATTCAACGGGCAGTATTTAATTTACACGAAATTGAAGGGTACAAACATGGAGAAATTGCCGATTTACTCGGAATTATGGAAGGAACTTCCAAATCCTGTTTGTCCCGCGCGAAAGCAACATTACGACAGCTTATAGAACAACTTTACGAATAAGATTAACGGGGAAATTTGGATCATTTTGACAAAATCATCCAGCGCTTAAAAAAAGGGACCACCCATCCGGTCGATGAAACGGTGTGGAAAAAAGTTGCCGCAAATTTACCTCCTCGGCGGCGTATCCTGCCTTTTCCTTGGTGGATCCCACTCGCTGGCCTGATGGGTATAACCCTGGCCGGATGGCTCGGATATCGCTACGGAAACCGAACCAGCACTTCCGGTATGCCCGGGAATCAAGAAAATGTAACCACCGTTCGTGGGCAAAATAACCAGACTCAGCGTGATACGATTTACCTTAGAGACACGGTCTACCTGAATGCTTCATCCTCTCCGGCATCAGCCTCCCTCGAACCTTCCTATTACAATCAACAAATCGCAGCACTGAATCAGCGGCTCCGATTGCTGCAGGATGTGTTGAAAGTGAAAGACCGGGAAATTTCCTCGCTGGAACAACAGTTTGCCGATCGGACTTCGGATGCACGGCAAGGAAGTGAAATCACCACTGAGTCCAATTCCGGCGACCGTCCAATGATCACCTTACCAACCGACCATGCATCCTTGCAGAACGAGCAACTAAAGAAATCAGAGGAGTCGGCTGCCCGATTCGGCGCATTGGGTCCGCTTCCGTCTTTGTCCTTGTTTGCATCCCGCAATCATCATTTGAATGCACCGCCTTATATGGTTAAAGCCATTGCACCCAAGGTCCACAATAAATGGCTGCCCGAAGCTTACCGGATTGGCGGCCACTATGGATTGTTTGCATTTCCACAGGAACATGAGCTATCCGGAGCCAAAGAATATGCCGGAGGGATCGATTTGGAATTCATCTATTCCAGCCATTTCAGTTTTATCACCGGTGTGGGTTGGCGCCAGTTTAAAGGTACTTTGAGGGATCATGAACACGAGTACCTTAACAATTATCCGCCTTCCCAAATCAATGACCCGAACCTGGAATTGAAGGAATTGCACATCACTAAAAAATACATTGAAATACCATTGTTGCTCAAATATGCCTACAACTTTGGCAATGAATTCTTTCTCCGACCGTATGTCGCCGGTGGTCCTTTGCTGACGCGATCAAACAATCAGTCCTTCCGCTACGAATATGTTGGCAATGGTTCGGAAATCAATGAATTGATCAACATACCTGCCGGAAAATTATCCTTAAACACCTTGCTGGGACAAGTTGGTGTGGAGGTCAATCCACTTTATCATCTTTCGACATTCGCCGACTTTTCATTTCGTTATCAATACCGGCTAAGTGCGGGAGAATATGGATACTTGCATGGCATCAGTTTCCGGGTTGGAGCCCGGTATGAATTTTAAGAGATCAAATCTGCGTGCAGTTTAAACATGCCATCACTTTCAAAATATCCTAATTTTTAATCAGCCATTAGGGTCATGTTCTAAAATTATGTATTTTTCCAGGGATGAAACCTGGAATCATATTCGGAATGATGATGGCCTGCGGTATGGGTTTAATAACCTGTTCGACGCCCGCGAATGACTCGTCCGCAACGAACATTGCTACCCCCGCTTATACAACAAGCGATTTGACCGACAGCGTATTTACATCCGGTATTGAAGGCCCGGCCGTCGACCGGGAAGGCAACCTTTATGTAGTGAATTATCAAAAACAGGGTACCATTGGCGTGATCCGCCCGGATGGTTCCCAAGCATTGTTGGTGAATCTTCCCGACAGCAGTATCGGCAATGGTATACGCATTAATGCTTCCGGCCAGTTGTATGTGGCCGATTATACCCGTCATAACATACTCGAAATCGATCCTATCTCTAAGATTATTTCCGTGTTCGCACACAACGATCTTATGAACCAGCCGAATGACCTGGCCATTCGCCGGAACGGGACCCTATTTGCCAGTGATCCCAAGTGGTCAGCCAATACGGGACAATTATGGCGCATAGACCGGGATGGGTCCACCCACCTGCTGGCCGACAGCCTGGGAACCACCAATGGCATCGAGGTCAGTCCCGATGACCATATTCTATATGTGGGAGAAAGCGCCCAAAAACTGGTTTGGGCCTTCGACATCGATGAAGCAGGCAACTTGTCAAACCGCAGAATTTTCCATGAATACCATGATTTTGGTCTGGATGGAATGCGCTGTGATGTCCAGGGCAACCTCTACGTATCCCGCTATGGGAAAGGCGTGATCGATATCCTGGATCCACAGGGCAACTCACTCCGGGAAGTGACCATGAAAGGAAAAAAGACGTCTAACATTGCCTTTGGCGGCCCGGATGGAAAAACCTGTTACGTCACGCTTCAGGACCGAGGAGTGGTGGAAACCTTCCGTGCGGAATATCCTGGTCGCTCCTGGCAACTTCTACATTCGAATTGATAAAAAATAGCACGATGTATCAAAAAATGTCTTTCTTTTTCAGCGCCCTGCTGTTCTGTACCATGGCTTTGGGACAACCGATCGATGTCCTGATCAAAGGTGGCCGCGTCATCGATCCAAAAAACAACATCGATGGCGTCATGGATGTTGGCATCAAGGACGGCAAGGTGAGCCGGATAGCAGCCAATATACCGGCCAACGAAGCTTTTCAAGTTGTCGATGCGACCGGCAAAGTAGTGGTACCCGGATTGATTGACATCCACGGACACCATTTTTTCGGCACGGTCGAAAACCGGTACCTTTGCAACAGTTTCACCGCCTTACCTCCCGATGGATTTACCTTCCGGGCTGGAGTAACCACCGTGGTCGATGCCGGTTCGCCGGGATGGCGGAACTTTGAGACCTATAAAGCACAGACCATCGATCACTCGCAAACCAGGGTACTATGCTTTTTGAATATTGTCGGATCCGGTATGGCAGGCGGGCCAATCGAACAGGATCTCGCCGATATGGATCCAAGACTCACTGCCATGGAAGCGCGGTCTAATTCAAAATACATCGTCGGCATCAAATTGGCTCATTTCTCCGGGCATAATTGGGAACCCGCAGAAAAAGCAGCTCAAGCAGGCCGGGATGCCGGTATCCCGGTAATGATTGACTTTGGAGGTGCACAACCTCCCCTCCCCCTGGACTCCCTCCTCCTGAACGTATTACGCCCCGGTGACATCATGACGCACTGTTTTGCCCATGTGGGTGGCCGGGAAGCCATCGTCGACGATCACCGAAAGGTCCGGGATTGTGTTTGGGCCGCTCAGAAGAAAGGTATCATTTTCGATGTTGGGCATGGCGGAGGCAGCTTCCTGTGGGATCAGGCTGTTCCCGCATTTGAGCAAGGATTTCGCCCCAATACGATCAGCACCGACCTGCATACCGGAAGCATGAACGGAGGAATGAAAGACATGTGCAATGTGATGTCCAAAATGCTGATCCTGGGCATGCCGCTGCCAGATGTCATCGCCGCGAGTACCTGGAAACCGGCCCAGGTGATCCAGCGTCCCGAATTGGGAAACCTGGATGTTGGGGCGGAGGCTGACATCGCCATCCTTTCCGTCGAACAAGGCGATTTTGGATACGTGGATACCAAAGGTTGGAAATATTCCGGAAATCAAAAATTGGTTACTGAAGTCACATTTCGTGCCGGCAAGGTCGTCTGGGATCTGAATGGATTGACGCGTCCAACCTGGGAAAAATAATCCGCATGAGTCTACAAAAATCTCAATTGCAATGGGTTACCCGGATAAGCCTGGTTTTATTGGCAGTAGCGATTGTGCTGTTATTCATCAACATCCAGTCGGCGGGTCCGTTTGCGATCACCGGCTTGCTTGGCTTGGCGCTGGGTTTGCGGGCACATCCCTTTTTAAAAGGTTTCTCCTTCACCATCCTCATCTTTGCAGCGGTGGTTGCCTCATTGTATTATCCCACGTATTTCCAGCAAATCGGAGGTTTTAAATTGAGCAAACTGATTGTTCCGCTCCTGCAGATCATCATGTTTGGGATGGGAACATCCATGAGCATCAAGGATTTTGCCGGTGTAATAAAAATGCCTAAGAGTGTGCTGGTGGGAATCGTCTGTCAATTCACCATTATGCCATTGGTAGGTTTTGCCATTGCTTATGTCTTCGGCTTTCCGCCGGAAATTGCCGCCGGAGTGATTCTCATCGGATCGTCCCCCAGCGGATTGGCTTCAAATGTCATGTCCTATCTGGCAAATGCCAACCTGGCCCTGTCGGTTACCTTAACGGCGGTTGCCACCTTAATGGCTCCCATTATGACACCCTTTTTAATGAAGACACTGGCCGGTCAATTGGTGCCCATCGATTTCTGGGGAATGATGTGGAGCATAATCAAGATTGTCATCATTCCGATCATAGCCGGCCTCCTGTTTAATTACTTCTTTCATGGGAAGGTCAAATGGCTGGATAAAGCCATGCCATTGGTTTCCATGGCCGGTATTGCCATTATCATCACCATCATCACCGCGGCTGGCAGGGATAGTCTGTTGGAGATAGGCATCGCTTTGTTCTTTGCGGCCATTCTGCACAATCTTGCCGGTTATGCGCTCGGTTATGCCGCCTGTAAGGCGATACGAATGCCCGAACGCGACTGCCGGACCATCGCCCTCGAAGTGGGCATGCAAAATGGTGGTCTTGCTTCAGGTATTGCACTGGAAATGGGGAAGGTTGCCACCGTTGGATTGGCGCCGGCCATTTTCGGCCCCTGGATGAATATTTCCGGCTCTTCCCTGGCGACCTGGTGGAGGGAACGCCCGATCAAGGATTAATCAATTGTTGAAAATAAAACTAAGTATCATGCAAGAAAACAGAAGATCCATCTTTAAAAAAATGGTTGTCGGTTTTGCCGGCTTATTTGGCCTTTCTGCCGTCTCAAAATTACAGGCTACTCCGGTTGCCAAGGAAGACAAACCGATGAAAGAGGTGGTCGGGGATGTCGTGTATGACCAGGATGTGCCGTTATTTTCGGGTGCTGTCAAGTACGGGAACCTGCTTTTCATTGCGGGTAAAGGGGCTCACTTTGATGGCGACATTACCGCCCATACCAATCATGTACTGGATGAATTACAGAAAGAACTGGAGAAGAATGGATCTTCCATGGATAAGGTACTTAAGGTTAACGTATACCTCGCCGATCTTCATGACTACCAGGCCATGAACAATGTCTATCGCGGTCGATTTGGTATGCACCCTCCGGTACGGACTACGGTTGCAACCTATGGAGGAGTGCCCGGTGATTCACTGGTCGAGATTGATTGCATTGCAGCCGTAGATTAATCAGAAAAATTTTTAAGATCAAATCGCAATAAAATGATTTCCAGAAGACAATTATTGCAGCATCTGGGTACTGTGCCGGTAGCCGGAACGCTGTTGACCTTACCCCGTGCGTTGCAAGCTCCTGTCGAAAGCGGTACCTCCCGGGACTTCTTTAAAGAGTTAGGTGTCCGCACCTTCATCAATGCTGCAGGCACTTATACGGCCTTAACCGGATGTATGATGCATCCCAATGTCATTGAAGCCATTGATTATGCTTCGAAACAGTACGTCAGCCTTGACGAAATTCAGGATAAAGTGGGTGAACGGATTGCCGAACTGGTCCATTGTGAATACGCCACGGTCACGGCCGGGTGCTTCAGTGCGATCACGCTGGGTACGGCTGGTGTGCTCACCGGTATGGACCCTAAAAAGGCAGATCAGCTACCCAATGATTTTACCGGTATGAAGTCGGAAGTCATTGTGCAGAAGTCTCATCGGGTCGGATATGACCATGCGATAAAAAATACCGGGGTAAAGATTGTACAGGTCGAATCCCGGGAAGACCTTGAGAACGCCATCAATGACCAGACCGCTATGATGTGGTTCCTGAATTATCATTCCCATGAAGGGCAAATCGGCCCTGAAGAGTGGGTTGCCATTGGGAAAAAACATGGTGTACCAACGATGAACGACTGTGCGGCGGACGTCCCGCCGGTTGAAAACCTATGGAAATACACCAAAATGGGTTTCGACCTGGTTTGTTTCTCCGGTGGGAAAGGCATTCGCGGGCCTCAATCCGCAGGACTATTGCTGGGCCGCAAAGACCTGGTTCAGGCTGCACGTCTGAGTGCACCACCCCGTGGATCGACGATCGGCCGGGGTATGAAGGTGAATAAAGAAGAAGTACTGGGGATGCTGGTTGCTTTGGAGACTTATCTGAACCGCGATCATGAAGCCGACTGGAAGTTGTGGGAAGGCCAAATCCAGCACATTCATGAAGCGGTGATGCAGGTACCCGGGGTGGAAACGGAAATCCATGTCCCTGAAATTGCCAATCATGTACCTTCCATCCGGGTACGGTGGGATGAAAATAAAATTTCGATGACCCCCAATGAGGTCAGGCAGGCGCTCCGGATGGGGCATCCTTCCATTGAGACCGTGGGAGGTGGAGAATCCGTGGATATGACGACCTGGATGATGCAACCCGGTGAAGAAAGGATCGTCGGAAAACGGTTGGTTGAAATCCTCTCCGGAGCAAGTAAAACCTGACCCATCCGGCTACCCGTCCATTAGGTGATAAATTCAGAAAAGCCAGATTTACAGATCTGGCTTTTCATTTACGGATGATCGGATATTTTCTTTTAACTGTTCGGCAAATTGTGATGAACCCAGAATTAGTATTCAATAATTGGTGGTTATCTTAATCGGAAAGATCAAAGAATTGCAACCTTTGTGAAGGTTATTACAGGATAATGGACAAACCGCTTAATTCAATTATTATTCTGATCCTGACTACCATTCTGGCATTTACGGGATTGCCATTCCTTTTCCACCAACCTTTATTCTTTATCCTTTTTATGCTGCTGGCAGCCTTAGCATCGGTAACCATTTTTATCTTCTTAATGAAAAAAACGGCGTCAGGAGCAACCGCCTACCGGACTGAATTGCCTCTGATACTCGGGTTTATGGGAATGATCCTGATTGGCATCCTGGGATCCGTCCTTATCCATCAAATGCGGTCAATCCACCTCTCTCAACAATTGCACCAAAAATGGGAAATCTCCCAACACCGGGAAAATATGGAATCGATCCGGAAAAATGGGTTGATGACCGTTTTGGCTCAGTTGCTGGACCGGGCTGACCAGGAGCTGGCCAAAAATGCCCAATCATCTCTGAGTGAAGCGACCATCCGGAGGATAGCCCGGCTTAGCGAGGCTTTTGAACCAAGACCTTTTCAGTATGTGGAAAAAGCAGACACCCTGGAAGACCGGATTAGTCCCGAACGAGGGTTACTCTTGACCACCCTCGTACAAATGCATTTGGATTCGCAAACCTTTTCCCGCATCAAAGCAATAACGACGTTTGCCGGAGCAGATCTCAAAAATGCGGATCTTGAAAATGCCGATTTAAGCGGCGCCATACTTACCTGTGCAAATTTATCGGGAGCCAATCTTTCCGGAGCCAATCTGAGTTATGTTGTTCTGAAAGGGGCCAATTTATGGGGGGCACATCTGGAGAAAGCAGATTTATCCTATGCCGAATTAAACCGGGCG
>JAGQXC010000512.1 GCA_020436785.1 Saprospiraceae bacterium
CAGGTGGATGGAGCACGGTTTCTTGTCAGCAATTACGGCATCGATGCCAAGCGCATCGGTATCTACGGAGGTTCTTACGGAGGCTTCATCACTTTGATGGCGATGTTTACCACCCCGGATGTATTCAAGTGTGGCGCTGGTTTGCGTAGTGTAACGGATTGGGCGCATTACAACCATCCCTACACTTCCAACATATTGAATTTGCCGTATACCGATAGCATTGCCTACTACCGCAGTTCGCCCATCTACCATGCGGAAGGCTTAAAGGGACATTTGCTGATGCTGCACGGGATGGTCGATTCCAACGTCCACTTTCAGGACATCGTCCGGCTTAGTCAGCGACTGATCGAGTTGAATAAGGACAACTGGGAACTGGCGGTTTTTCCCAAGGAAAGTCACGGTTTCATCGAATCCAGCAGCTGGACCAATGAATATAAAAGGATCCACCGGTTGTTTCTGACTGAGTTGCTCAAGCGGTAAGGTTGGTCCATGTTTTGATTGGAAGGCAACGTATTAATTTTGCAGGCAGTATCCTGTATCCAGTCATCCGTAGTGAGTAGTCAGTAATCAGTATTTAGTAATCAGTAATTGGTAGTCAGGCTGCCCATTTATGCTTATGCCGAGAATTCTCCATTTCGGATTGGCCTTCAGTTATTTAATTCATGGCGAGGTAAGCGCATCGGTACGAGATGACAATTTATACGATTGTGGTTTATTTCCTTTTCCTTTATCCATTTTCCATAGACCCCATACCTCATACCCCATACCTCATACCCCAATCTGAAGTTAATAAGTTAATGAATGGATGAGTTAATCCGTAGTGAGTAGTTAGTAATCAGTAAATAGTAGTCAGGCATCCTTTCCTTTATCCTTGTCCTTTTTCCTTTGACCTCTACCCCATACCCCATACCCCATACCCCATACCCCATACCCCATAACCCAATCTGAAGTTAATAAGTTATTGAGTGGATGAGTTAATCAGTAGTGAGTAGTCCATAATCAGTATTTTGCAGTCAGGCATCCTTTCTTTTATCCTTGTCCTTTTTCCTTTGACCTCCACCCCATACCTCGTGGGAGCTAACCAATTAATCAGTTGATGCGGTGAATAGGCAGACAGGATCTATTTCACATTCAATACTCAACCTTTAAACTTTCGCATTTTCCCAGTATATCCCGGTAATATTGATGCAGCAAGTTCATCTGGTCCTTGCCCAATTTCTGACCCGTGCGGGCGGTCATCACGGCAAAGAAGGTGATCAGAGCCAGGACGGGCAAGGCCCACAGGATGCGGCTGGATAATCCCAACTGCATTTGTGAAAATCCCATGATCATAATGACCAGGGCGGCAAATCCAAGAAGCGTATAAAAGAAAATATACATCAGCCAGACGGATTCGCGGGGACCGAACAAGCCATAAATAATACTGCCGGCTTCGGTCTCGATCACTTCCAGATTTAATTGTGGAGACCAGAAGTGCTGATCCTTAGCCGGAATTCGCAGATAAACGTGATTGTTAGCAACAAAACCGGTCACGGGACTGGTTTCCTGTTTCAATGCCACCTGATACGTGGTTAATACCTGATCCAGGGGGAGAGTGGTCTCGTGTTTAAAACGCAGTCGGATGGTGATTGGCTCCATGTCCAGATGTATTGCCAAGAAATGTAGTGAAATTCCGATAGAATTTAATCTTCAGCGGGTAAGTTTCGTCGGATTTGACGACCGGCAATCGTAATGATTGAAATCATGAACAACAAGACCAACAGATGAAATATTAAAAATTGCAGAAGGCTCCATGAAAATGGCCAGTAAGTAACCGAAAAAAGAAGCATTAATCCGAAAAGTATTACTATTTGCAGTCTGGATTTATATTTTTCAAATGGGTCAGGATATTCGATAAAATACAGTAATAAAACGATCCCAATTAAAAAAAGCGATTCAGCATATCCAAGCCCTTTCGAAAAGGATATGCCGGTATGCGTCACCGTTTCCTGGAACGATTCAAACAAGCCATCAAAAGCCACTCCGGTCATACCCAGGCCCATCATGGTGGGAATATAAACCAACTCCATCAATAAACTGTTTAGCATTCCCTTTTTGCAGGTACGGTCGGAAATCAAACCAAAAAAGATCCACCACAGCGAAAATACGATAGAAATAGCCAAAGCAAATTGTATCCATAAATTCCAGCTCATGGCATGCATGGCACTGGCTCCATTCACTACCCCAACGATGACTTCGCCAAATAAAATAATGGTAAATAGTCCCAGCCGTTCGGTCATGCTGGAAGATAACCGGAATTCTTCGGCTTGATCTCTGCGCAGCCAGACCGTGACGAGTGGAGGCAGGAAGTTTAACGCGAGCGAGGTGTAGAATAAAATGCGCGTATAGGGTTGCGATGAAAATAACGTACTGAATAAAATACCCAATGAAATTAGATAAATAAGGGTATATGGCCGGTTGAGCTTGCGATGCACCTTGTCGTAAAAACCTACGCTCCACCAGAGGTAGGTGATGTATAATTGCATAACCATCAAAGCGATGGTTACATTAAATAATAAATTTTCACCCGAAATATTCAACGTCACCACCATGCCGGCGATGATTAGCATTTGCCATAACGTCATTAAACTGGTGCGCACGCCGGGAGAACCATGCAAATCGTAGTAAAGACTGCCGTTGATCCATCCCCAATAGACCATGGTAAACATATACACATAATCCAGAAAGCCGTTAATATCCTGATGCCTGACTAAGTAATGGTTGGCGGTCGATATGGCAATCACATAGACCAGGTCAAAAAACAGCTCCAGCCAGCTAACCTTTCGATCTGTCAGTTGATTGCCAATTTTGCGGGGTGGACCCCACCAGGAATTATTTTGAACTTTAACTGAAGCCATTCAGTTCGATTATCAGTGATGATTTCATTCAACAGGTCGTTTACTATTGATTTTACGGAATTTGGATAGGATTGTTTTTATTTTGATTTTTTCTTTTTAGGCAATGGAAGCTCTTCGGCAGTTAATCGAATTAATTGAGCGAGTTGATTTGTATTTTCCAAAAAATCCTCTCCGATTAAATAATAGTTTTTAGCTCCGGGATAAGGAGGCGCTTCAACCGGATCAGTGATAAAGACCTTGCCTGCCTGAGTGGGCTTTATGTATAATAAATTATCACAAAATGCACCGACAAATTTTCCATCTGCATAAATGCCGTATTCGCCAAACATGGATTTATAGGTAATGGTTATCTGAGGTGCCAGTTGATCGACTATTTGTATCAGTAATTGTTTATCTGAAGCCATTTTACTGGAATTTATTTATTGTTTACGTTTGAATCAAATAAAGTATATTTCCATCCGGATCCTGGAAATGCACCAACCGCACCTGATCCTCAGTGGAATTGAATTTGACCCCAATTGTACGAAGTCGGGACATTTCCGCCTCGAGATCGGAAACGCGGATGCCGATTTGCAAATTATTGCCTTTAATCACCTCGCTTTTTGTAGGGTGTAAGCCGATGACAATCCCCGGGCCTTCAATGTCTGCCCAATGGGCGCCATATCTGTTTTTCAGCGTTAAGCCTAACGACTCGGTATAAAATTGGATGGCGCGGTCCAGGTTACTGACCATGACCGTTACATTAATGCTTTTGATATTGGCCATTGATATTGGTTTTATTCAGGATTAGGTTGAATGCTATAAGCTTATCATGGCCATTACAGTCTCTGAAGTTAATGGATCTGTGTGAATCCTGCCAAATTTAACCGAAAGCGAACGTGGGATCCATCTGTTATCGGTGGCAGCTACCTGAAGAATAGTTCATCCGCCGACAAAGCGACTGGCAATCTGTAAGGGGCGGAAGGTGTACCGCTTCTTGACGTGATGCCCTCCGCTGCGTAACAGGATATCACGCAAGGTTTCGATGACTTCAATGGTATGATCGCCTTTATTGATCATCACGCATTCCGCCATGGCAGCATGAGCCGCATCGATGACTTCCGACCGGGTTGCCAGACCAGCCTTATTAAGGCTTTCCAGAATCTGGGTGGCATAGATCACCGGCACGTGGCCCGCTTCGCAGATCCACAGAATCTCTTCCTGGATTTCACTCATCCGTTCAAACCCGATCTCAACGGCCAGGTCTCCCCGGGCGATCATCACTCCGAAATGCGGCTGCTGCATGCCCTGGAACAGGATCTCCGGCAAGTGCTTAACAGCATCCGGGGTTTCAATTTTTAAAATAACCGAAAGGTCCGGGTGGTCCTGAATGGCTTCCTGCAACTCGATGACATCCTGGGCATTCCGGAGGTAAGAATATCCGATGAGATCGGCGTATTTTTTAATAAAAGGCAGGCAAGTGCGGTCAAATTCGGTCAGCGAAGTAATGGTCAGGTTGGAATCGGGGAAATTGATGCCTTTGGCGGATTTTATCTGTGGTTTTTTGCTGGATATCCGGGTGATGAGCAAATTGGCTTTGTTATCCTGGACCTCACTGACCAATGCTTCGATGACTCCATCGTCAAAGAGTACGCGCTCTCCGGGTTGCAATTGGGGGATGATGCCCGCCAGCGTGATGCCAATAGAATGGGAAGGAAGGTCCGAATTTTTAGCCTCACATAACGAAATGGAAGAACCGGTACTGATCTTGAGCTTTTTCTTGCCGGCCAGGTCGGTGCGAATCTTGGGCCCCGCCAGATCCATATAGATTTTACAGGAAAGGCCGGTTTTTTCTTCGGCTTTGCGAATGTTACGGATCATCCGCATCCAGACACTTTCATCGTCGTGAGCGCAATTGATCCGGGCTACGGTCATACCGCTTTGCAGTAAATTTTTTACGGTGGCATAGTGATCTCCAAAGGATCGATCGAAGGTGACCATGATATGGGGGATGCCTTCATGAAGCCGGTTGCCAAACAAAGCAATGGTCTTTTCTTTGATCAATTGTTTACCGGTCGCATAAGTACAAGGCGCTTCGTCGTCCTCAACGGGTGCATGCAAGTACCCCAGGATGGCTAATAGCTGGCTGCGGATATGGCTCTCGGAACTGGCAAGAGAGGACAAGCCATTGGCGTGCAGGGTGTCCTGCAGTTCGCGGATGTCCCGGTTGCGCAATACCAGGTAATCCAATAAATTGATTGCGCTGGTTTTTTGAGCAGAATCAACGCGCTGCAACAAGGTGGTGAAATCATTTTCGGCTTGCAGCATGGCCGCGTTTATTTTCTCCAACTCATTGATCAGTAAGGTCTTATCCCCTTGAGGCATTTCTATTAATGTTTGCCATAAGGTACAAAGTCCTGGTGCCGTAAAGTATGAGCTAGGTCAGTGAGGCAGAAACTTAATATTTGCTATCCCCTGGAGTGGTGGTATCAGGTTAATTTGAAAACGTAGGAAATGATGTTTGCACCCATCTGCAGGGCTTTTTGCCTGCGCTCTTCAGGGTCTTTGTGCACTTCGGGATCTTCCCAGCCATCCC
>JAGQXC010000513.1 GCA_020436785.1 Saprospiraceae bacterium
ATGTCGCTGAACTGAATGCCTCCTCTTCCATCGAAGAATCTCGGGAGCGGTTGGGAAAGCTCCTAGATCAGAGAATCGACGAATCAACCACGGTATTCATTCCCTTTTACACCAACCTGGGCCAATTTATCCGGCTGGGTAAAAACGTCTTTATCAACCATGCCTGCAGTTTCCTGGATCTGGGTGGCATTACCATTGAAGACGATGTGATGATTGGCCCGTATGTCAAGATCACCTCTGAAAATCACCCCGTTGAAATAGCTTCACGGAAAACGCTGATCCCAGCGGCGGTCACCATCCGGCGGAATGCATGGATCGGTGCCGGGGCGACCATTTTGCCTGGCATCACCGTAGGCGAAAATGCAGTAGTGGCCGCAGGATCCGTGGTCACCAGAGATGTTCCAGCGAATACGGTGGTGGGTGGCATACCGGCACGCTTCATTAAAAACATTGAACCGTAAGTAAATCAACTTTTAGACGTTGAGGGCAAATACATTTGTGATGCAGGAAAAAACACGGGGGCTGGCAGCCATTCTGACTGCTAACCTTATTTTCGGAATAAACATACCGGTCACCAAGTCTCTGGTCACGCACTGGATGACGCCTATGGGTTATACCCTGACGAGGATGGTCTTTGGTTGCATCATTTTTTGGGCCATTGGCAGCTTCTTACCCAGGGAACGCGTCGATCCCCGTGATCTGTTGGTGATGATGATTGGTGGTCTGATGGGTTTCTTAGGAACGCAATTTTTGTTTTCACAATCCCTGCATTATACCACTCCGGTGATTTTTTCTTTATTGCTGGCGCTCACGCCCGTGGTTGTACTCCTGCTTTCCGCCCTATTCTTAAAGGAAATCATACCCGGAAGAAAGATTATCGGCATCCTGATCAGCATTAGCGGTGCCTCGATGATCATATTGTTAAGCGGCAGCCAGGAATCAACTGGCAGGAATCATTTACTGGGAATATTTTTTGCCCTGTTAACGGCCCTTTTCTACGCGGGTTATCTGGTAATCACCCGGAAAATATCGATCAAATATCATCCGGTCACCATTGCCAAATGGATGTTCCTGGTATCCGCATTGGTGGCCATTCCTTTCAGTTTGAGAGCAATCCCCACTCAGCGTATCTATTCCGGAGAAGCGACTTTACAAGCCTATGGATTATTGACCTTTGCTTTACTTTTTTCGACGACCATCGCTTTCTTTTTAATGCCGGTCGGATTGAAGCGCCTGGAAGCCAGTACCATCAGTATATTCATGAACCTGCAACCGGTGGTCGCATCGGTAGTCGCGGTGTTAGCCGGACAAGATGTTCTAACCTGGGATAAACCTTTGGCCACTCTCCTGGTTATTGCCGGGGTTTACCTGGTTACCATCCAAAGCAGAAAAATTAAAAACCGAAATCTTTACCCCACCAGAGATTTCAAAAGGTAATTCCTAAGGTCCGTTCACCATTTATCGGCAAACGTATGCTTCATTCCATCTTTCAGGTCAGTCAACTTCTTGTTTGGTTTCGCGTTTCTACCGGTAATATTCAGAACCAATTTATTCAAAAAGTTCGCCGGCGCATGAATCTTTTTACCAGATACCTCCTTGTCATCGTTTGTTCTTTCTGCACCGTTACCGCCATTCAGGCACAGGATACCGACTCAGGCGCCTGGTACATGTATTTTGGCAACAACAGGATTGGCAACAACCTCTACTGGCACAATGAGATCCAGTACCGCAATCACAACTGGGGCGGCGACCTTGAGCAGCTCCTGCTCCGTACCGGGCTGGGAATGAACCTGAGTGAAAACAATAACACCCTG
>JAGQXC010000514.1 GCA_020436785.1 Saprospiraceae bacterium
ATGGCATGCAGTTCATCCTTGGATCCGGTGAGGAATATCCATCGTTGTGGATCCGCACCGAGATTTTGAGCGTAGAGATGCAACCGTTCCGGGGTGTCTCGTTTGGGGTCGATGGTAAAGGATACCAGTTTTAGGTCAGGATAGTTGTCAAATCGGTCATAAACCCGCAATTCCTGCTTTTTGACGATCGGACAAATGGAAGGACAGGAGGTAAAGAAAAAATCTGCAATCGTAACTTTGCCCAATAGATCCTGGTTGGTCACGATCTGGCTATCCTGATTGATAAAGGAAAAATCACGGATTACCGGATAAATGGTATCTCCTGCCGGAGTAACGTCCATGTTGCCGATGATGGGCAAAGGTTGCCGCTCCTGGCAACTTTCAGTAATTAGGATCAGTCCGAGGGCAGCAAAAATTAAATGCTTCATGATTATTTTTTATACCTGTCGATTAGGGCCTGGGCAGACTCCATGCTGCTGTTCATGGCTTCACCCACCTGGTTTATGGACATTTTTTTCTCGCTGAGGTAACGCAGGGCGGCTTCTTTGTCTGTGTCTTCCGGCTTCTTGAATTGGTTCATCCACTCCCACATGGCTTCCTCTGCCATACCTAATTGGTCCAGGCTCCGATGTAAGCTATCGAGTGCAAATTGACTGTAAGTGCTGTCTTTGACCATCTCTTGGATGGTCATTTCCAACCCACTGAGGGTACTCATTTTAGGCATGACCTCGTCATGCATTGCCAGGACTTCTGCATAGGTTTGTTCGACGGCGTCATCCGAATGACATGCCATTGCCCCCATGATCCACAAAGAGGCAAGGGCAAAGATTTGGGTTCTCATCGTTGTTGAAATTTGCTGCAATGTTAAAACAAAATGTATAATTAGAGGTTGAAAACAGAGCTATAATCTTTGATTTACAAGCGATGAGAAGAGCTTTGGTTTGGTTCAGACAAGATCTGCGAATTCATGATAATGAGGCGTTCATCGATGCCATGGAGTCTGCCGATGAAGTCTTTGGTGTCTACGTTTTTGATTCCAGGACCTTCAGAGGAAAGACATCATTTGGATTTCCTAAGACCGGAGCTCACCGAGCCCGGTTTATCATCGAGGCGGTAGCCGATCTGAAAAGACAATTCCAGGTACTTGGATCCGATCTGATCATTCGCATTGGACATCCGGAGGATGAGTTGTTTGCTTTGGCCAAATCGCTGAGGACAAGTTGGGTATTTTGCAATCGGGAGCGGACCCAGGAAGAAGTGGAAGTACAGGAGCATCTTGAAAAAAAACTTTGGTCCATAGGTCAGGAAGTTCGGTTTTCACGCGGTAAAATGTTGTATTACACCGCGGACCTGCCTTACCCGGTAACCCACGTACCGGATTTTTTCACGCAGTTTCGTAAGGAAACCGAACACATTACGGCGGTTCGGCAGCCATTACCGGCCGTTACCGGACCACTGACCGCATTGCCTGCGGAAGTGAATCCGGGTGTTTTACCGCAATTGTCAGATTTTCATTTAACTGCTCCGGAATACCAGTGGATTACCGGAGGAGAGGAAGCCGGGAATAAACGTTTACAGGCCTACCTCTGGGAAACCGGAGCAGTCAGTCACTATAAAGAAACGAGAAATGACTTTGCCGGTGATTTTTATTCCAGCCAATTATCGCCTTACCTGGCCCAGGGATGCCTTTCTCCCAAAACCATTTATTGGGAGGTGAAAAATTATGAATCCCAAAGGGAGGCTAATGAATCCACCTATGCACTTACGTATGAACTTCTGTGGCGTGATTTCTTCCGGCTGATGGGTAAAAAACATGGAAACCGCATATTCCAACGTCAGGGTATCCGCGAAAAGCCGGTTACCGCCAACCTTGATTGGGAGGTGCTGGAACAATGGATTGCCGGGAAGACCGGCGTTCCGATCATTGATGCCAATATGAGGTATTTCCGGCACACAGGGTTCCTATCCAACCGGGGCAGACAACTGGTGGCCAGTTTTCTGATTCACGATTTGGAATTGGATTGGCTGGCTGGCGCGGAGTATTTTGAATCCCAGCTCATCGATTACGACCCGTGTTCTAATTACGGCAATTGGCAATACCTGGCCGGGGTAGGAACGGACCTGAGGGAAGACCGGTATTTCAATATTTACAGCCAGGCAAGGAGATACGATCCTCAGGGAGATTTCGTGCGGGAATGGGTCCCGGAATTATCCGCTTTGACCAGCCATTTGATCCATTTACCCGATCAGCTGGATCCGGATGTGCTCCAATCGGCAAACATCCGTTTAGGCATCGATTATCCCTTACCTGGTGTAGATACGGAGCGATGGCTCTAAATCATGATGCGGCCATCCTTCATCGTGAGCACCCGGTCACAAAGTTCGGCCAGTTCCATATTGTGGGTGACGATAATAAACGTCTGACCCAATTCGTGGGCTAGTTTCCGGATTAAATTATGAATGTCTTTGGACGATTCCGTATCCAAATTTCCGGTAGGTTCGTCGGCCAGGATGATATCCGGACTGTTGATCAGGGCCCGGGCGATGGCAACACGTTGCTGCTCCCCTCCAGACAGTTGTGAAGGTTTATGATCCAGCCGGTCCTGTAATCCCAGATAGGTGAGCAAATCCAGGGCTTTTGCTTCGGTTTGTTTGCGATCGGCCTGATGAATCAAAGCCGGGATACAGACATTCTCGATGGCGGTAAACTCGTCGAGAAGGTGGTGGAACTGAAAGATAAATCCGATTTTTTCGTTGCGAAAGCGGGCAAGTTTGTCCTTAACCAGGGAACGTACATCCTGATTACCAATGGCAATGGTTCCTGAGGTGGCTTTGTCCAGGGTGCCCAGCAAATGCAATAAGGTACTTTTCCCAGCACCCGACTTTCCTACAATGGCAATCAGTTCGCCTTTTTTTACCGACAGGTCTACACCTTTTAGGACATGCAGTTCCCCGTAATATTTATGTACATCATGCGTCCGGACAATGACATCTGCTGCCTCCATGTTTCGGATAGATAAATGTGATCCGGGTGTAAATAAAATAAAATTTGGCGCGTTATTTAAACGATTCGTAAATTCTGGTCATTCTATACCTGGAAGGGTAGGGTAGAGATTTTGAGGGATTACTCAGATGATTTGATACCTTACTTCTATCTTTGTAGATCACACAACGAATGCCGAAAAGTATCCATATGAAGATTCTTCAGGTCTGTAAAAAATTTCCTTATCCTCTTAAAGACGGAGAATCGATCGCAAATACCTACATCAGTCGTGCCATGCACCAACAGGGATGTGAGGTGTCGCTATTGGCGATGAATACCAGTAAGCATTTTGTGGATATAGATTCCCTGCCGGAAGATTTTGATCACTATCGCCAAGTTGATACGGTCTACATTGACAACAATATTTCCTATCTGGAAGCGCTTAAACATCTGATTCTCAATAAATCCTACAATGTAGAGCGATTTATTTCTTCGGCCTTCAGGCAAAAATTAGTGCAACGATTAGAATCCGAGACCTTTGATGTCATTCAGTTGGAGACCGCTTATCTGTGTCCGTACATACCCGTCATCCGTGCCCATTCAAAAGCACTGATTGTCATGCGTGCGCACAATGTCGAGTACGAAATTTGGGAGCGTATGGCCGATAATTTTTCATTTGGATTGCGAAAATGGTACTTCCGGCACATCAGCAGACAGCTTAAGCGATTCGAGAAAGAATACATCGAGAAATACGATTTGCTGGTCACTTTTACGGAACGTGATTTGCATCAGTACCGGAAAATGGGATATCATAACGGCGTGCATTTGTCTCCCATTGGTTTGAATCTTGAACATTATCGCTCAGCTTTAGCCATGGTCCCCAAACCGGATCACCGGATAGGATTTATCGGGGCACTGGACTGGATGCCTAATCAGGAAGGACTGTTTTGGTTCATGCAGTTCATCTGGCCCCTGCTTGCCACTTTGAATCCGGAGGTTGAATTACACATCGCCGGAAGGAATACTCCCAATGAGGTAAGCGGTCTAGCCGGTGAAAAAGTGATTGTTCACGGCGAAGTTCCGGATGCATTGCAGTATATGAAACAGTTTCCACTTCTGATCGTGCCTCTTTGCTCCGGTGGAGGGATGCGGGTCAAGATCCTGGAGGGTATGGCACTGGGTAAACTGATTGTCACCACCAGTCTCGGTGCAGAAGGCATTCAGGCGGTTCATGGTCAACACATCATTATTGCCGATGAACCGGAGGATTTTGCCCAAGCCATCCATCACTATTTGGATCATCCCGCAGAACTCAAGAAAATAGGTGAAGCAGCCCGGCAATTTGTTGAAACCCATTTCGATAATAAATTGATAGCCGTACAGTTACTTGAAATATACCGCGAGGAAGTGATTAAGCACGGTCTCGTGGATGCACACACCTAAAGAGATTACTACCTTTGCCCGGTGAAAATTTTGATTGTTGCACCGCGCATTCCATATCCAATTGAGAAAGGGGATAAGCTCAGGTTATTTAATCAGATCAGGTATCTGAGTCGAAGCCATGAAGTGATTGTGGTCGGGTTGACTGAAACGAAGAATTCGGACATCAGTGAACTGACCCGCTGCTGCAGCGCGGTGTATCCCATCTATTTACCGAAGTCGAGGATTGTATTCAACGTCATTCGCGGACCGGGTCGTCAGTTACCCATCCAGGTCGCCTATTTTTACAGCCGTCGCATTAAATCACAGATCCATCAGATCATCTTCCAGCACAACCCGGACGTTATTTATACCCAGCTCATCCGGTCATCCATGTACACGCGTGGCCTGCCTTTCCCTAAGGTTATCGATTTTATGGACTGCTTCTCGTTGAACACGGAGCGCAGGGCCCGGCAATCATCAGGAATTTCCCGCTGGTTTTGGCAATGGGAAAGTCATCAGGTAAGGAAGTTTGAAAAACATTGTTTCTTTGATTATGATGCCCAGGTTATCATCTCCGAATTCGATCGCGCTGCGATGCCCTTACACGCCAAACACCGGATGTTTGTCATTCCGAATGGCATCGACACCGGTTTTTATCAGCCGCAAACGGGGTTTCCGGGTACTGTGGACATCTTGTTTGCCGGAAATATGGGCTATTATCCTAACATCAAAGCGGCCCAGTACCTGGTGGAAGAAATTAAACCGTTGGTAGCAAGATCATTGCGTTGGCAGATCGCCGGGGCTCGCCCGGATGCCAAGGTGAGCCGCCTGCAACGGAAAGGTGTTGAGGTGACGGGATGGGTAGAGGACTTGCGGCAAGCCTATGCGAATGCCAAACTGTTCGTTGCACCCATCTGGGAAGGCGCGGGTTTGCAGAACAAAATCCTGGAGGCCATGGCTATGGGATTACCAACCATTACCACGCCGGTGGTTAATAACTCCATTAACGGGGAACCAGGAAAACATTTACTCATAGCCAAAAATCCTGCTGAATTCAGCAAAGCCATTTTGACTTTGCTGGATGATCGGGACTATTATCGGGAGATCGCCGAAAATGGGCGTAATTTTGTGCGGAACCATTACCAATGGGACTTGTTTAATGAACAACTTGAAAATGTATTGATCCATGTCAGTAAGCCTAACCAAGCCGGAAATTGAGCTGAATACCGTTGAAGAAGCCATTGCCGACATCAAGGCAGGGAAAGTGGTTATTGTCGTCGATGACGAGGACCGTGAGAACGAAGGCGACTTCATCTGTGCCGCACAATGTGTGACCCCGGAGATCATTAATTTCATGGCAACCCACGGCCGTGGTTTAATCTGTGCCCCGCTTGACGAAAGAAGGGTGGAAGAATTGGGATTGCCGATGATGGTTCAGGATAATACGGCGCTGCATGAAACGGCTTTTACCGTGTCCATTGATCTGATCGGTCAGGGCTGTACCACCGGTATCTCCGCCCACGATCGGGCCACGTGTATTCGCGCCCTGGTGGATCCTAACATTAAAACCGAACATTTTGCCCGCCCCGGACATATTTTCCCTTTAAAAGCCAAAACGGGCGGTGTACTTCGCCGGACAGGTCATACGGAGGCAGCCATCGACCTTGCCCGGCTGGCGGGGTACTACCCGGCTGGCGTCCTGGTGGAAATTCTCAACGAGGATGGAACAATGGCCAGGTTGCCACAGTTGATACGGATTGCCCAAAGGCATGACTTGAAGGTCATTTCCATTAAAGATCTGGTCTCCTATCGCATGAGACACGAACGCATTGTCCAGGAGGTTTTTACGACCGAAATGGAAACCCGGTATGGCACATTGGGAATTAAGTTATTCTCACAGATCACCACCGGAGACATGCACCTGGCCGTTATCAAAGGCGATGTTCACACCGATGAACCGGTTTTGGTTCGCGTACACTCATCCACGCTGGCTGGAGACCTCCTTGGTAATTTGCTTGAAAATAACGGTGAGGTTATGCAACAAGCCATGATCCGGATTGCGGAGGAAGGACAAGGGATCTTCCTCTTTATGCGGCATGGAGATGGTGAAACATTGATTCAACAAATTAAAAACCGGGTGAATCAAAATCTGCCGGATGCATCACCCCAACGGGATTTTGGCATCGGGGCCCAGATTCTCCGTGAGTTGGGTGTATCCAAAATCAAGTTGTTAAGCAGGCACCCGCGCAAACGCATCGGGCTGGAAGGATATGGCCTGGAAATAGTCGATCTGGTCCAGCTCTAAAATTCCGGACAATATATCCCGTCTGCATCGGTATTGCCGACGACGATCAAGGTGAACTCAATGGATCCACGTTGGCCAAACCGGGAGGCCACGCCACTCAGATTACTGTCGTAGCTGAGTCCCATGAGCACAGAACCTAATTTAATCCCGGCAAAACCCGTAAGGCTTTCCAATCCGAGTTGGTCCAGTTGATTGGTTAGTCGGGTCCATGCTCCCAGATAAAGGACTTTAGAGCGATCCACAGTTATATCCAATAGAAACTGACTTCCTGCCTGCACTCCCTGGTGGGGACCCTGTTTGATGTAGGAAGCCCGGGGTGCAATGGCAAATCCATCCCCCGCCGGAATTTCGGCTTGTGCATATAGTGTATACCGCGTGAAAAGAGGAACGGTATTCGGTATGACGGCGGCATCATTGAACTGGCGAAAGAAAGAGACATTCGGGGTGGCAAAATGGTGCATGGCAAATCCGGTTACAAACTTGGGCCCTTCAGCCGGCGACCGGCCAAGGTTGAGCCCGAATGAATAATCTCCGTAACCATAATTATTTTCAGCCGCGGGCTCCTGGGTGGCATTGGAAAATCCTGAACCTTCCAGAAATTGATCCCCAAACTGCAAGTTGTCATAATTCACGTTTTTTTGAGCAATACCTGCCTGGAACCCTAAAGAAAGCACCAGTTGATTAGGTGCGTCCAGGGTTTTATGGTAGGCTCCAAAGAGCGATATTTGATTGGTATTGAAATCAAAACCTCCCATTTTGTCGGCAAAAAATTGCATGCCGGCTCCAACCCGGTCATTGCTGAAAAAGGACTTGCCTTTCAATTTGACATTGACATCCGTACTGAGTGAAAAGGTGGAAAAGGGGTTGTCGAGTGCTCCAGACCATTGCGACCGGTAGGAGAGTGCAGCGCGGTAATCGCCGGCGAAAATTCCGGTCAGCGCTGGATTGGAGTACATTGGATTGGCAAATTGTTGTGAAAAATACCGGTCCTGCGCGTGGACGACCTGACCCCAGAGTAGAATACTTAAACACATCCCAATGATTCGTCGCATGGATTCGGATTTAGTTACTAAACGGTAAGATTGGTTTGATATTGGAATTAGGATATTCAATTTCCATGCTATATGATGGCCTCAACGCAAAAAATAATCCGCAATGGGTCTATTTTTTATATTGGTTTTCCCAAAATTCCATTTGTGGTTTAGCCGGAAGTGTCTGGCATTCACTCTGCGTATCGATTAGCATTGTTTTGGCATTTGTTGCATCAAATGCTTGCCATGTTGGCAATCCATTGCCATTTGGATCACCTGTTCTCGAAAAATTTACCCAATACGAAGACATAAGCGAAGCGATCTCCTGGTCTGCCGGCTCCCATGGGCGGTCTAGGGTGGACAGATTGTCGTAGGCATAAACAATCTCGCCACTATGGAATGCGCCGAATTGGGTCTCAGGTCCGTAGGCAGGAAGAGCCCGGTTGAAGTTGTAAAGGTAGATCGGATTAGCGCCGGTTCGGGATTGAACTTTAGCCCAGGTGTACATCTGAACTCCAAACATTTCATCACGATTCATTGCATGCTGGGATCGCACCGACTGTTCTTCATTTTCTGCCGGGTACACACGCCAGAGTGAAGTGGTGTCCTTGCCAAACCGGGTGGCCATCGCCTGGCGAAATGCCTGCAGGGTTGCCGGTTGTCCCATCAGGATATCGTTATCGTTCCAGCCAATCAGCATGGGAACGTCGTTTTGGTGTCCCTCCTGATAGGCAGTCATGACGGCTTCAGGGACGACGTATCCATCGATGACTGGCCAACTCACCCCTCCCCGGGCGTTCATTATTAGTTCCGGAGCCAATGATCGCAGTGCCTTAAGGTCGGTGACTCCCAATTCCCGGGCAAATTGAGATCCGGCTTTTTCCGCTTCCCGGAGATCATTGTTTCCCCGTAATGGAGATTGGTAAAAGTTACCTCCACTTTCGGCGATGGCCCGATGGAACAAGCCTTTTGCAAGCGGTGAAACGGTAAGGTAATTGACCGCAAAAGCCCCGGCCGATTGTCCGGCAATGGTGACATTATCCGGATCGCCACCGAATTTATTAATGTTTTCCCGGACCCATTTCAGGGCAGCGATCATGTCCAGTAGTGCGTAATTGCCTGATGTTCCGGAATCACTTTCATCAGACAGGGCCGGAAGAGCCAGAAAGCCAAAATTTCCAACACGGTAATTCAAGCTGACAAATACAACCCCTTTTTGAGCCATTGCGGTCCCATCGTATATGGGGCAGCCGCTGCCTCCGGAACGAAATCCGCCACCGTAAATATAGACCAGGACCGGGCGCCGCTCCGTTGAGGAATTTGCCCCTGTCCATACATTGAGATATAAACAATCCTCAGAAATGGGCTCCTCCGGGATAAGAAATTCCTGTGACCAAAACATGAATGGAACCGGTTTGGGCTGTACCGGACTGGGACCGAATTCCAGACACTTTTTTACACCCTTCCAGGCGACAACCGGCTGAGGAGCCCGCCAGCGGTTGGGACCTACCGGAGGGGCAGCGAAAGGGATTCCTTTGTAAACGTGTACCTTAGGATTGTCGAGATATTCACCGGAAATCCGGCCTCCAGTTACTGGTATTGGTTCGGAGATTACATCAATTTCTTGACACCTTCCGGCGAATAGTAACAGACATAGCAAAAGCTGCATAAAGGTTGCCATTCGAATTCCCTTTTAAACAAAGTACATTGATTAATTTGGAATTGGAAAATTTATGATTTGAATGGATCAAATTTTGGCTAGACTTTGGGTTAGGTGATTTCTGAATAAATCAAAAACGCTTAATTTGATGAACGGAAAACAATTCTAAATCTGTGCAATGTCTGCGCGATCCAAAAAATCATTTAAGGGTAAATCGAATTCCAGGCAATCACTATTACCATTGAAGCTCCCCTGGTTGGATTCTCAGGAACAAAAGATCACCTGGATCATGCTGGGTTTAATGTATGCACTGTATATCCTTTGGGGATTGTCAAGTAGTACCACCTGGGATGAAGATTGTCCAACGCGCTATTTCAATGCCCTAGCCGCCATCCATGAACCCGCTCAATTCATATCTTTTTGGAACCGCCCGTTGTTCATTTTGTTGTTTTTCCTGCCCGTCCATTTGGGTAAGGCGGTCATTCCCTTAATGATGTCGGCCATTTCGGCATCGGGAGCCTATTTTTTATATAAGAGCGCCAAGCTTATGAAATGGAATTTCTCCTTCATGGTCATTCCTTTTTTGATGCTTCAGCCGTTCTTTTTCGGAGTTGGACGTGATGCGATGACAGAGCCGCTTGCCGCTACCCTGGTAAGTGCAGGAATTTATCTGGCATTGGAGAAGAAATGGTTGCTTTTTGCATGTATTGGTGCGTTGTTGCCCCTGGCTAGGTCGGAGATGTCAATTTTGCTGATCCTATGGGCATGGGTTCTGTTGGTGAATAAACAGTGGAAAATGATCCCGCTCCTTGGGGTGGGTGTTCTATTTTGGGACCTGGCCGGCTGGGTCATCCAAGGAGATCCGCTTTATGTGGTCAATTCCGTGCTGCATGGTGCCCCTGATGATAACCGATATGGTCATCAGCCAATTGATACCTACCTTACGCGGTATTTTTACGTCATCGGCCCGACCCTGTTTTTTTTCTTTATCCTGGGTAGCCTGGGCAGATTTAAGCGGAAATCAGTCAGTTGGCTTATAGAAGGCCAATTTTATCTTGGATTTTTGGTTTACACCCTATTTGCCTGGAAAGTGAATTTGGGTCAGTCTGCCGGGTTTTTACGAAACCTCATTCCAATTTCTCCGCTTGCCGCGATGATTGCATTATGGGGATTTAATGAGTGGATGCTTGGCATGACCGGAAATCTGAAAAAGAAGGAATGGATGCTCATAAAGGCCGGAGCACTAGCCTGTCTCTTACTCACTGCTTTTTTCTTTAGAAATCACCTAAGACTGCACCATCTGGTGGAAGATAAACTGGACCATTATAATCTCCCAATAGTCGGACTATTGACTCTGGTTACATTTACTGGTCGCCTTTTTCTCAAGAAACCAGATGGTAATAAGACATCGATTATGGTGCTACTGGGGCTCATTCTAACCTTTTTGTTTACTCACACTTTGATCACTGAAAATCCCCAGGCGAATTCCAACCGTGAACGGCAGATGATAAAAAAAGTAGTTGATATTTACCAGAAATTGGGCTTGGATAGTGCCCCGGTCACATTTGCTTCCCATGGATGGTTTTATTGGGAAGGTGGTTATAACCGCAATGATCCGAACTTTTCGATCATGAAACTTGAAGCAATTGAAAAGGCACCTGAGGGGAGTGTTTGCATTTGGGAAAGCCATTTTTCTAACCGTTTAGGGTCCAATGTCCCAGAAGGCAAACTTGACAACAATCGAAATTTCATATTACTGGTAAATATTTACTCGGAGGATATTAATAATCGTACCAGCATATACATCAAAACCGATGGTAAGGAACCTGCCGAATCGATTGTCAGCGATGCCATTACAAAGCACCCTGACATTGCTGAGCTCTATGTCAGGCGAATGGAGTTGAATGAGAAAAAAGGATACATAGACCTGGCACGCAACGATCTGATTGAGGCCAGCAAAGTAGAGCCTGTAAACGCTTATGTGAATTATTTAATGGCCAGTGAATTGCGAAATCAGAATAAAAATGACCTGGCCTTACAACTATTGAATCAACTTATTGCGGACAATAGTAACAATTTCAATGCTTTATTGATGAAAGGAAAGCTTTTGAATTCCACCCGTGAATATAATTCGGCCATAAAAGTATTTAACGAAGTGATTAAACTTAATCCGAATCATCCCGATCCTTACATTGAACGTGGATACAGTTATATTCAACTGGGAAGACAAAGTCAGGCTTGTACATCCTTCAACACCGCCAGGAAATTGAAATCCGGTCGGGCCCAATCGTATATTGACCAATTTTGCAAATAGATTCAACGATTTTATACGGCGTGGATCAGATCATACTGCGTGATGATCTTAAAGGTGCCATGATCATCACGGACCAAAACGGCCGGCGTTTCCCTGGTGATGAAACGTTGCAATTCCTTCAGTTTCATGCTGCGTTCGATGACCGGAAAAGGAGCTCCCATAATTACCGCGATGGGTTCGTCCGCGTGTTTCAAGGGATTATCCAGTAAATATTTCAGTATGGTGGTTTCAATGATGGAACCGATGACCTGACCATCACGTAGGACCGGGACCTGAGAGATGTCATGGGCTTTCATCAGTTCAAATACATCGCGGATGCGGTCTGTGTCGCTTACGGCAATGAACTCGTCCGCTTTTTTAACCGTCAATAGATCACGAACCGATTTTTCCAGATCAAGGAAACCGCGATCCCGCATCCAGTCATCGTTGAAGATTTTGGCCACATAACGGCTGCCATGGTCATGAAAAATGATGACGACTACATCGTCTTTCGTCAGTTGATCCTTCATTTGCAGCAATCCTGCCAAGGCTGAGCCGGCTGAATAACCCAGCAAAAGACCTTCTTCACGGGCCAGTCGACGCGCGGCAAGTGCTCCATCTTTATCGGTTACCTTCTCAAAATGGTCGATGAGATCAAAGTTGACATTCTTAGGTAAAATGTCTTCTCCGATCCCTTCCGTGATGTACGGATAGATTTCTTTTTCATCAAATTGGCCGGTCTCCTTGTATTTTTTAAAGACGGAGCCAAAGGTGTCGATACCCCAGACTTTTATGTTTGGATTCTTTTCTTTCAGGTATTTGGCCGTTCCGGATACGGTCCCACCCGTCCCGACACCCACCACCAAATGGGTGATCTTACCTTCCGTTTGTTCCCAGATTTCCGGTCCGGTCGATTCGTAATGCGCCTGAGTATTGGCTAAATTATCATACTGATTACACCAGAAGGAGTTGGGAATTTCCTTACTTAGCTTGTCGGCGACCGAATAGTATGACCGGGGATCATCGGGGGTGACATTGGTGGGGCAAACGATTACTTCGGCCCCTAATGCCTTGAGCATATCGATTTTTTCCTTGGACTGCTTATCGTTGGTGGTGAAGATGCATTTGTATCCTTTAACCACACCGGCGATCGCCAATCCCATGCCGGTATTACCGCTGGTGCATTCGATGATGGTGCCACCCGGTTTCAAAAGTCCTTTTTCCTCGGCAACCTCAATCATCTTGAGAGCCATCCGGTCTTTGATGGAGTGTCCCGGATTGTACGTTTCGACTTTGCCAAGCACCAGGGCGGGGATGTCCTGAACGACTTTATTAAGCTTTATCATCGGGGTATTGCCGATGGTTTCCAGGACGGAATGGCAATAATGCATTACTTCTTAATTTGGGGCGCAAGATATTTAACTTTCACGAAAAACTTTGCGTCAACGGCACCAAGCAAGTTCGCTACTGCAGGCGATACAATGATGCACACATTATCCGGATAAACTTCTTCCGGCATATTAGCTATGATTTTTGCATAGACCGTTTTGTTGATCATTGGATTGGAAATTTCTACGGTCGAACCTATCGGTGCATTGCGGTGCATGGCATAGAGATCCGTTTTTTGACGGATGTCTTTGTTCCAAAGCGCAATACCTCGCTGTTCATCGTGGACATAGGATATTTGTGGCTCGGTGAAACTTTCTTTCAATTTATTCACCTCTTCTTTGATGGACGGCTTAATGACGGGCATTCCGCTTGATTCATCGATCGTCAGGGGCTGGGAAGTGGCAATAGTAGGGGCTGTCTCCTGGTTTTCAATAGACTGATTAACTAAAATCGGTTTGTTCACGGGATGAACAGAAGCAGCCCCCTGAATGCTGATGTATCCTACGAGTAGTAATTGTCCTATGGATAAAACATTACTGTTCAGATGATTCAGTCCTTTGATGTGGTCGACATCCAGATTGAAATAAATTTTTGAAATCCGAAACAGGTTGTCGGACGAACGAACTGCGTAATAAACCGGCACGTATTCTTGTGGATTCACCTCCGGCGATGCGACCAACAAGCGTTCATCGAGGGGGACGATGACGGTGTCATGAATTGCCAGTACCCTGGTTCGTAACCACGGATTGTAATCATAGATTTGATACACGTCCAAACCATAAAACCGTGCCATGGAATAGAGCGTCTGTTTGGCTTCAACGACATGATTGAATACTTTGTGTTCATCGGCAGTGACGCGAACGATGATGGTATCCTTTTGAGTTAGGTAATTGTTGTGGTTTCCGGTAGCCCAGGACCATTGTGCCAATAACAGCATTGGTAAAATCCAGCGCATAGGTTCTATTTTTAACAAAAATATGATAAAAAAATGTAATATGTAAAGCTTTTGGACTATTTTATCATTCCCTTTGAATCAAATACCTTTACGAGGATCTAAAATTTAAACTTTATGGCGGTGGTTATCATACCGGCCCGGCTGACTTCTTCCCGATTGCCTGAAAAAGTGATTCTGGATTTGAACGGCAAACCGGTGATCCGGCATGTCTACGACCGGATTTTACAATGCCGGGAAGTCGATGCCTTATACATCGCCACCGATCACGAGAAAGTAGCACGGGTGGCGCGCAAATTTACCGATAATGTGATTTTGACTGAGCCGGATCATCCCAGTGGAACAGACCGTATTGCAGAAGTAGCCCGAACCTGTCTCAGCGGAGATCCGGTCATCGTCAACGTGCAGGGCGATGAACCGTTCATTGAGCCGGCAGCCATCGATCATCTTATCCGCGAAATGCGGCATAACGAATGGGAAATAGGTACGATGGTTCATGCCATTCGATCCCTGGAGCAACTGAGTAATCCCAATTGGGTCAAATGCATCTGGGACAGGCAAGGACGAGCGCTGTATTTCAGCCGGTCGCCGATTCCTTACCTCAGGGATTTGCCACCAGACCAATGGATGACTGAAGAAGCTCATTTCCGCCATGTGGGTGTGTATGCTTTCCGGAGAACGACTTTGCTGAAGTTGGCAGAATTGGCGCCATCACCCCTCGAAATACAGGAAAAACTCGAACAGTTGCGATGGCTGTATCATGGATTTGCCATCCACATCGTGGTGACTGAATATGAACCGATCGGTATAGATACTCCGGACGATCTGGTAAAGGCAAGAATACAATTATCAGGAAAGTAAGACTTCCCCGCTGAAGTAGAATGGAATCAGCACATGAACCCCGGGTAGTCGCATGACCGGACCTTCTTCACCTTGCAGAAGAAGGACAATATTGCTCTTCTGAACGTGTTCGATCTCGATCAATAATTGACGGCAGGCTCCGCAAGGAGTAACTGGCTGTTTGATGGGATGGCTGGCTTTCCGTACCCGAATAGCGATCATCTTGATCGGCTGATCCGGGTAATGAGACTTGGCGGCATGTACAGCAACTCTTTCCGCACATGATCCGACCGGAAAGGACGCATTTTCCTGGTTGCTCCCGGTGACGATCAATCCATTAGCGAGCAAAACGGCGGCTCCAACGGCAAATTGGCTGTAGGGTGAGTAACTGGAAGCTGTGGATTGCCATGCCCGATCCAGGAGATCCCTTTCCTGTCCCGATAACTCGGAGTTATCTTCTAACAGGGTGTAGTGGTGCTGGATGCTCTTTTCTTTCAATATGAATCGATGCTTGGATGAGGAAAATAGAGAATAAAATGCAAAATGGATATTTTTGGGCCTGAAATCATCAAAATGCATGGATAAAATCACGGTCATCGGTGCAGGCAGGTCAGCAACGGCGTTGATAAACTATTTACTCAAGCAAGCCGAAAAATTGCCATGGATCATTCAGGTGGTCGATCGTGATCGCGAATTGGTGGAACAGAAAATTGGTGGTCATCCGAAAGGAGTGGCCAAAGTGATGTCCGTACACAATCCGGAAGCACTGGATTTATTGGTACATGAAAGCAAATTGGTCATATCAATGTTGCCGCCAACGCTTCATTACCAGGTTGCATTAATGGGCATCCGCAATCATTGTTCCGTGCTGACCGCGTCCTATCATACAAAGGATTTATGGGGGCTGGACCGCGAAGCCCGTCAGGCAGGCGTCCTGATCATGGGTGAGTTGGGCCTTGATCCCGGGATTGATCATATGTCTGCCATGCAATTGATCGATGACATAAAAGCACATGGTGGAACCATCCGCTCATTTGATTCGGTCACCGGAGGACTGATGGACCGTGCGGCTGTCGATGGAAACCCATGGAGATATAAAATAACCTGGAATCCGCGCAATGTCGTACTGGCAGGCAAAGGTACGGCTCAATTCCTTGATCACGGGGAAGTTCAATACGTCCCCTATCAGCGTTTGTTCGGTCAAACAATGGTTTGGGACCTGGGACCTTCCGGCACCTTTGATTCGTATGCCAACCGGGATTCCTTGCATTACATTGGGATGTATGGATTGCAGGAGGTCCAACGCATCTACCGGGGCACACTTCGCTATCAGGGATTCTGCCAGGCCTGGAAATGCCTGATCCAATTGGGGCTCACGGACGACCTGACTTCTCTTCAAGCACTGGAAAACATCACCTGGTCTTCCTGGTTGCGAAGGTTCATACCCGTCAGTGACGGTGATTTGCGTGTCGATGTTGCCAGGCAGCTTGATTGTCCTACGGATGACCCCCGGATCTCGGCATTAGCCTGGCTCGGATTGTTCGGTGATGAGAAGATCCCGGTCAATGAAGGTTCTGCCGCAGACCTGCTACAGGTTTTGTTACAGGAGAAATGGGCTTTACAAAACGAGGACCGAGACCGGGTACTTATGCATCATCAGATTGATTATGATCTGAACGGAAACCGCTTTCGTCGTACGGCCACGCTGGATGTGCTGGGAAGTGACCCGGCGGAAACGGCGATGAGTAAAACGGTAGGTATGCCTTTGGGTATCCTGGCCAGGCATCTGTTGACTGGTACTTCATTTCCAACAGGAGTGCATATTCCGGTTTCGCGTGAATTTTATGAGCCAATTCTGGCGGAATTAGCCGGAGTGGGAATCGCATTTGATGAATCAACTTCGATCCTTGCAACTGGTTGATCAACTGCGAAAAGGATTCGGGAATCCGGTCATGGCCCTGCAAGGATACCAGGCAAGCCAGCAGGTTCTCAGTCTTGCATTAAGCATCCTATTGGCTCGTGTTCTGCGGGATACTTCACAAATTGGTTTTTACGAAATGCTGGTTTTTCTGGCATTTCTATTGACGTACTTCTGGTTGACCGGTATCAGTCAATCTTTTATGCGCAGTACATCCGCCAGCGATGTGGACCGGTATGGTAAATGGTTTTTTACGTATGCCTTGATGGTGGGTGTGAATATTCTGGTCTTCGCGCTCCTTTTGGTCAGCAAGCATTGGACCTTGCCCGTGTTACTGGGTCAGGAGCAAGTGCCTTATCTAGGTAGTTACACCATTTATTTACTGTTAACCATTCCAACCTATGCGTTACCACTTATCTGGGTTTTGGAGGGTAAGGCCCGCTCAATCTGGTGGTTTGCCCTGGTCGGCTGGCTGGCAAAATTCCTGGCAATGGCCCTGCCATTATTGCTCGGATATGGATTATTGGCTGCCATACGATGCTTAATTGCTGTAGGCGTGCTCTTGCACTTAATCGTTGTGGTGAACATCATCCAACGAAGGCGCTTCATCCATCAATGGCGTTGGTTCCGGATGATTGGCCGGGGAAGTCTTCCTTTAATAATCTATGCCATGATCGGGGCCATGGCTCTGGCAGTGGACTCCATACTGATTGGACGGACTTATTCCGACGAGCGGATTTTTGCCTTGTTCCGCTATGGGTCTAAAGAATTGCCTTTCGTGGGGGCGCTGGTAGGTGCATTAATCCATTCGGTTTTGCCACTTTTTTACGAGGAAAACAAGTTAGGTGCCGCTGCCTTGTTGGGTGGAAGTAAGAAGTTGATCCATATCCTGTTTCCACTTAGTATTTTTCTGGTCTGGATCAATCCATGGCTGTTTCCCCATTTATTCACTCCGGCCTTCCGGGACAGTGCATTTTTATTTAACATCTATCTGCTTACATTAACCCCTCGATTATGGCTGGTACATGCACTATTAATATCCCGGCATCAGCACCGGGCCATGATCGGTATTTCGGTCTGTGAGTTAATGATAAACGTCATCGTCAGTTTGATCGCAATGCAATGGATGGGAATGTATGGCGTGGCCGTGGGAACCGTGGTCGCTTTCTTATTTGAAAAATTCGTTATGTCCTGGATGATGCAACGGCAAGGTATCCCCATTCACACCTATGTGCCTTTGCGGGCATTCTCCTTATACAGTCTGGCACTCTATGGTTCGGTTATTTTCGTATGGTGGAACTGGTATGGTTGATCGCATTAAAAATCGCACCGAATGGCAGGATTGGTTCAAACGCCTTTCCTGGCCCGCAGCTTCGCGCGAAAAAGCATGGTTAGAACGGATATTATGGGAAGACATTTTCCGGGAAACCATCGAGAAGGAAGGGAGCATTGATGTGAAAGCCATTGCAGATCTCCTGATGCGGATCAAGTCCGGAGAACCGGTTGAATATGTAACCGGAAAGTCTCACTTCTTCGGGATGATCTTTCAGGTAGGTCCGGCAGTCCTCATACCCAGGCCGGAAACCGAAGAGTTGGTCGATTGGGTGCTTACCGATTTTCCGATTCGACCTATTGCCGTCGCCGATCTGGGTACCGGTTCAGGGGTTATACCGGTCGTCCTAAAAAAGAAACGGCCTGGCTGGAACCTTTACGGACTGGATGTCAGTACCGAAGCCCTGGAAACGGCCCGCAGTAATGCAAGGAGTCATCATTGTACCATCCATTGGATCCACGCTGATCTTTTGGATCCTGAGATCGCCGGAAATTTCCCGCATTTGGATGTGGTGATTAGTAATCCGCCTTACATCTCACGGGAAGAAACGAATTTGATGAGTCTGAACACCAGCCATGAGCCTGAACTTGCGTTGATTGTTAATGACACGGACCCGCTGTTGTTTTACCGCCGGATCGTTGCGTTTGCGGAAGCGACCGGGGCGCATACGGTCTATTTGGAACTTAATGAATTTTTAACCGATGCGTATCGCAGTTGGGTCGGGAACCTACTGGGTTGGCAGGCTGGTTTTCGAGTCGATATGCAAGGCAAAACCCGAATGCTTCGGTTGACCAGGGGGCATTAACCGCCACCTTTCTTGGTGTCTTTATAACCTTGCCGGATTAGAAAATCGATGGCCTTTTCTACCTGGTCTCCCTGTAAAATGATTTCTCGGTCTTTGGCACTGCCACCGACGCCACAGGTCTGTTTAAGTGATTTGGCCATGCCGTTAAGTTCCTCCTCAGCCAGTGTTTCCAATCCTTTTATGATGGTCGCTGTTTTACCGCCACGGTGTTTTTTTTCTAGGATCACCCGCACCCGCAAATTGAGATCCGGGTGACTGGTTTCCTCTTCAAACAACCCGGAGAACAATGATCCCATGGTTTCGGGGTGGGTCGTGTAAACCAGCGAATCCTGATCTTTTTTGCCTTTAGTATTTTTCTTCATCGGTGCGATTCCTTTTCCAATTGTCATTGATCATGCGCAAAATTAACAATCCTAAATCATTGGTTTCATCCGGTGACTTTGCCAGAATGATCACAGCCGTCCTGGTGGCCGGAACAAATCCAATGTACGACCGGTGACCTCCCGTTTGACCGGCATGAGAATAGATCCACTGGCGACCGTCCGGCATAAAAACGTACCAACTTCCGGCCATGGCAATCCGTCCTCTCAAATCGGTGCGTTGTGAAGGGTAAAACAGTTCGCTATAGGTAGCATCCTCCGCGTGTAGAATGAGCCATTTTGAATATTCGATCAAGTCAGACAGTGAACTGACAACACCTAATCCGGCCTGATAGGAATCGGTAATCCATGGTGAAGCGACCAATCCGTTTTTACGGTAACCCACCGATATGGCCGTTGGTTTCGATGGCGTCAAGATGGTCGTCTCCTTTAAGTTCCACTGATTGAACGCGCTGTCCAGTTGCCGGGAAACCGGTTGCTCAAAGCGCCGCTGCAGTCCGTCCTGAATCAATGCGTAATTATGCACGCTGTATCGAAAGTGCAGTGTGTCAAAAGCAACTTGAGGAAGGATGGCTTTTAAGTCTTCAATATGGATTGAACCATAA
>JAGQXC010000515.1 GCA_020436785.1 Saprospiraceae bacterium
CCTGGTTCACTACGTTCGGTATAAGCTGATAATTATTAGTAGTCAGACTCCATTGCTCATTGGATCGCACTTCTACCGGATTCAATCCATTCGCTTTGGCACTACCGTTCACGTCTCCCACTTTCACACCGATAAAGTTCATATTGTCCTTATCTTCATTAACCACCTGCATCGGCCTCATTTCCGAAGCACCCCAGGGTTGGTAGATGTCGGCGAATTGGTAATCCGAATCTACAAAGCGCCAACTGGTATTGTTCGGCATTTGATCGGAATATCCCAGAATGATCTTACGCAGCTCGATGATGTCAACCGCTGTCACCGAATTCGATTTGTTGATGTCGGCAGCCAGCATCTGGAATGGTGACGTAAACCGTTGGATACCCAGAATGTGTTTTTGTATTTCAACAATGTCCAGCGTAGAAAGTCCGTTGACCGGATCATCGTTTTTGTAGGGACGAATCCGGTAATTCTCATGTCCGGGTATGTTGTTGAAAATATATTTTCCTGAATTCGTTGTACTCGAAGTAAACGAGAACCCCTGTGCTTCGATGGAGACTTTGACATTTTCAACCAATTGCCCTGCTTCCGTCTCAATAATTCCACTGACCGAATAGGCGGCCTGTGAAATGTCCTTGCAAGCCTCCTCTGAGCCGTTCTGCAACCGGATGTAGGTGGAACAAAAATCCTGGTTGCCCGCTTCATCCGTGACCCAAATCATGATCTCAATCAATTCGTTCAGATTGAACAACACATCATCGCAGGTAAATGTCTTGCAACTATCCGCCGGGTCTTCCGTAAAACTAAACTTCAGGTTCCCCTGTTCCGTACAATTGTCGTAGCTGCCTGCGTCCAGGTCTTTGGCACATATGGTAATGGTCTTGCTGGAAGGCATGACCACGGTGGCGATGCCATTGTAACAGTACGGAGTTGGTTTTTTACAATCAAGAATCGTAAAGGTTGCATAACAACTGTCCGCATTGCCACAACCGTCTTCACCAATCAACCAGACGCCATAGTCCCCGACCGGCAACGTGGTTGACAGATGGGATCCGCTTCCATAATAGACCGGAACCTCGCTGGCAAGCACGATGTGTCGGTAAACAATTTCATTCTCCGGAGTGCAATTATCGCTACCACTGGCAAGTAATTCGTAATCCACTTGCGAAGCGTCGCATTCATAATCGTATATACACGTAGGTTCCAGGGTATTGCAACTGATTTCCGGAGCAATCTCATCGATCACTTTAATGACTTGCAAATAAGTGACGTAACCATCGCCATCGTCTTTCAGATTCCGGTGGATGCAGCAGCGGTCATCGCTGGCAACCAGGCGATCATCCACAATGACATCCGGGTAACGGTGATGAATGTCCGGTGAGAAAACACACCAGTCAATGATCTTCCAGGTCCGGAGGATCTTGTAACAACCATCGGTGGTCGAAAACTTCTCGTCGGAATAGGTGATGCCGATCAATTCACAGTCATCGTCGGTTACGATGGGATATCCTGCACCCTCTGCAGTTGCATTCAAATCATTTTCTCCATCACATGTTACCAACACATCTTCCGGGAATATGACTTCAAAATCTGACCTTGGTAATACATGCAGCGTCTGGACGTCGTAGGCGGTATTGCCACATTTGTCGGTAGCGGTAACCGTTTTAGTCAAAGTACCCACGCCACATTCATTCAAACTGCCCTCAATGGATTCAACGTATTCCGGATACCAGCAATTATCTGAAATCACCCAATCCTCGGCGGTATCATCAAAATAGTGCTGAGCATCGGGATGTCCGCCATCCGGGTTATCGTATTTATCAAGCATTAACCACAGCCGGCAATAGATCGGCTGCCAATTATGCAGGTCGTACCAATCGGAATAATCATCACAGGATGGCTTCCCGGCATAGGTGTAGGCATCCCCGCACGCCGAACCATGATAGTACCCATATATGCTGTTCCAGGGAATTTCTACACAACAGGATTGTCCGTCATTGTCGGCAGAGGTATTTGCACCGACCAGGAATGGAGTTGCCGGAACAAACGGATCCGAACAATAGCTGGTCAGATAATCCTCATTCCAGCAAACATCATGGGTAAACTGGGCTCCATGACCGGTTATGGTTGCTGTTTTGGTACCACCGGCATAGGGCTTGGTTAATTCCCACCAATAAGGCACTCCGTCGCAATAGACGGTGATGTCATTGGGAGCAACAACCACCGGTGGGGTCTTGTCGTCTTTCCGCACCTGAATCATACAATCATTGTACAGATGAGGAAAGTGCCATCTTTTTCTAGCCGAAAGAGATGCCAGGATACCGACTTCTTCCTGATAAGGTCCGTATACTCTGTTGAGCCAATCGGATTGAGCCTGACCGGAAAGGAAAACATATCCGCCGATGAAATTGGGATAGGTATTATGGCTCACCTCCATGGTTGCCAACTTGAAGATATCAATTGGCACCTCCCACTCAATCGGATTGTAATCGTCGATTTCATGGGAGAAATCCCGAATGGCTGCTATCTGGATGTCACAACTTAGATTTGGCCGCGGGTCTCCATAATGAATGTAATCATTTAATCTCCAATAATACCAGCGGGCAAATTTATCTGAAAGATTCCACCAGTACCATTCATGTTCACCACCGTAGAATGTATGGGGATCGTATTCCGGAAGATCACACGCCTCATAAACGCGAAGCACCAATTGCTCTTCTCCGCATTCCGTCACGTCGATGTAGTCATCAAAAACGAATACGTTGATCCATTCCTCAATGGCCCGATCGATGTCGTCGCTGTAATGGTGGTAATCATATGGATCAAGACATCCGGCAAAATACTCATGCCAATAATTGCGGTAGTATTCAATGGAATCCATGCTGGCAACGGCAAAATGCAAGCGGTCACAGCAATTGTCATGGCTACCATCGTCCAGGTCAATGGCATTGATCCTTGCCCAGCATTTTTCCGGGTCCAATGTCACCTGGGTAATTTCGTCACAAACCGGGTCTGGTGGTGTGTTGTCGTAAATATTGATTCCCTGAACCAGGTACGTTGCATTCCAACATTGGTCCCTGATCGTATACACGACACAATGCCAGCCGGAAGGAAGATAGACGTGGGCCGATTTACCCGAATCGATGGTTCCCGAGATGATCACGTTTTTTCCCGGGTGATCCGGGTCGTCGTAAGTGATCTCGTACAACACATCAAACTGGTCATCACAGTCTTTCAGAATGTATGGGCGTGGATCCGGGAGGGATACACCCGATTTGCAATCGTGAACATCGCTATCCGCCTCCAGGACATCGCACAACAACCACGCATTCAATTCATAAGTCTTATCAACAACGGACTCCGGAACATCGTCGCATACCGGTTCTTCCTCCACATTGTTGTCAAATGTATGCAGGAATTTAGGATCAATGACCGGAGGCAGGGTATCCTGGAATTTCAACCACTGAATGCACGTCGTATCCCGGTGGGTGCACCAGTCGTAGACGTACCAGTGACGGCGTATCTTATACGAGTTGCCGCAAGTGGTCACCACGTAATCCGTGTATTCGAAGACGATCTGGCACTTGCCGTCGTTATTAAATATGGGTCCGTCGTCGCTGTGTTCAGGCAATAAATAGGCATCCGGTTGATTGGGATCCTGGCTTTTCAGGTAGGGCGCCTGGAAATAACCCGTACCGTCCGTAGGCCAGGGATGGGCATAACCCTGAGCATCCAAATACGTATCACCATTCTTTCCGGTATTCCATAGTATTTCGACCATTTTATCATTGCGATAGACCGTCGTTGTGCAATCAATGAGGGTGTCCGGACCGCAAACGAGGCTGTCGATGGTTTCCTTCTGAATGAATAATGTATCGGGGCACTCGGAGTAGTTGCCCCAAACATCGGTGGACCGTACCCGGCGAGCGATGTATCCGATAAGTTCCCGATCCTGGTCACAATCGTAAGACACCCACTTGGTTTGAATGTCCACAATGGGATAAGGAAGATATAAAGTACAATTATCCGCCGTATTAATCGTCTTGGAAACAATATCCGCACGCAAGCAACTCACGGTATCATTTTCACATTCCACGACCGGCGGGTATTTGTCTTCAATGCGGATCGATCCCCAACAAACATTTCCATTTGACGGGTCGATGATCCGATATATCATCGAGGAACCGACCATCCCGGCATCCACGTAATCACGGGTGGGATAGATGTCATGATAGCTGGAATTGGGATATTCCAGATTGACTAACAAAGAAATACAATCCGGATCAACGTTGGATAATACATCAGCCGGAGTGACTTGTCTCAAACAGCTTCCATTCAAGGAAATGGATACCTGATCCTGACACTGTAATAGACATTCACCGGTGGGTTGGGCTAATGCATTAAACGATACCAATAAACTGAAGGTAAGGAGAAAGCAACCTGCAGCTCGCCGCGTAAAATCTCTCATACGAATTTCATCTAATCATCAAACAATACACTAAGACCACGGCTATTGTAAGCCACGGATGTAGTTTTTCTTCGATGAGGACGTTCGTCTGAGATGATCCAACCGAGCCGATCCAAGATGTAGATTATGGAGTCCTGTTCAGTTGGTTTAAACACTAAAAGTACGAGGATGCCCCGAGATAACCTAAGCAGACAGGAACAAATTTTATTGCTAACTCCTTAAGTATTAATGATTTCTATCATATTATGCGGTTTCAAAATGTATAACCGCCTCGATCTGATAATCATTCGTAAGGAACTCGTTGGTGATAGATACTCTGGAGGTTTTGCTTAAATGACTGACTGCATCTTTCCAGATCTTTGAAGGTGAGCGGAGTATCAACCAGTTGACCCTGTTCGATTTTGGATTTGATGATCTGGTCTACCAGTTCATTCAATTTTTCAGGTATAGGGTCCGGCAGACTGCGGGCGGCAGCCTCAATGCTGTCAGCGAGCATTAGGATACCTTCTTCTTTGGTGCGGGGTTTTGGCCCGGGATAGGTAAAATCGGACGCATTTGCCTCACCCGGTGTTTCTTTACTTCTTTGTACAAAAAAATACCGGGTCATGGTGGTGCCATGATGTGTCCGGACAAAATCGACCAAAACCCGGGGCAAATATTCCTTTTCTGCCAGTCGTACACCTTCGGGAACGTGGCCCATGATGATCTTGGCGCTTTCTTCAGGGGTCAATAAATCGTGGGGATTGCCACCTAACTGGTTTTCTATGAAATATTCAGGGTGTTCCATTTTTCCTATGTCGTGAAAATAAGCGGCTGTCTTTAACAGATCGCTTTGTGCGCCGATTGCTTTACCGGCCGTTTCCGCCAGGTTGGCAACCTGAAGGCTGTGTTGCAAGGTACCGGGAGCTTTCACCGACAAGGCTCGCAGCAATGGATGGTTTAAATCCGCCAGGTCGATCAAAGTGATCGCACTCACCTGTCCAATCAGTCTGCCGACAATCGGGATCAGTGGATATGCAATCAACGTTAGGAAAGTGCCCACTCCTAACCAGATCAGAATGATCCAGTCGGCCACATCGTACATGCCTTGTTTGATCAGGGTTAGTGCCACATACATCAGGCTGATAACCGCCCCTACCCAAATGATCGCAAAAAAGAATTCATTAAGTGAACGGGTCCGCTGCAAACGGAAAGCAGCCGTAATCCCCGCCACGATGTGGATCAGCATAAACTCAAAACCCAGCTTGGAAGCCAGACTCGCCATCAGGACAGTAATCAAATGGATGATGATGGCCAAACGGAGATTAAAAAAATGCACCAATACAATAGGCACAATGGCAAATGGTACCAGGTAACTGGAAAGGCCATTGCGCTCGATCAGGATCACCAACAACGTGTACAAGAGGGGCCAAACCATAAATAATAGTAGGGTCCTGGGCCTCCTGAAAATTTCAGGTTCATAGGCATACAGGTAATAGATCAGCAGCAATAAGACCAAACTGGATGCCATCCAAAATCCCGCAAACGCTTCCCACGCCCGTGCCTGGCTGAAGAATTTGTTGTTGCTTGCCTGTTCAAAGGACAACAATGTTTGGTATAGTGCGGGAGTGATGATTTCGCCTTTGCTGACGACACGCTGACCGCGGACAATCAGACCTTCTGTTTCCGGGATTTGGGCTACGGCAAAATTTTTCTGCCGGTCTGTTTCTTCCGGATCATAAAATACGTTTGGCTTCAGCACTTGTTTAAGCAGCGCCGTCCAGTATTCTGCCGGCTCTCCCCTGGGAAGCCATTGAGCAGCAATCTGAACGGCCCGCTCGCTGCTTAGCAACGAAGTTGTCCACGTTTTGATGATGACATCATGATTTACAATTTGAATCATTCCATCAGGCAAGGACTGGTCTGCTTGGTAGATTCCGATGTGGCGGAGGGAGTCGACCTGTTGCAATATTCGTAGTGGCAACAAAGGGTTATTCACACTTTTCACAGCCAAAGAGTCTTTAAACGCTTCCCACCCGGTCGAATCAAAACGCAACCGGTAAAATGGCAGGAAAGAAGCTTCAATAGCTTTTTCCTCCTGGGAGATGGCAACAGGATCTTTGAGAATTGGAAAACTGAAAGGTGCATCCAGGTCGTCGTACGCCCAACTTTTGCCTAAGGTAAAATCATACTGGACGACCGACCGGTTGGTCACCATAAAAGCAAATATGGCCGCAGCAATCAGCGCAAAGGGAGCTCTGGAAAGTCCTTTCGGCAAATTGGGGGTTTCCGACTGATCCGGTTTAGGCTGCATGTCCTGAATTACCTTGGTTTCCACACCCGCTCAGCGACATTTAATTGCTGGGCAACGGCACGACTCAAGATAAAAAGATAATCGGACAACCGGTTGAGGTAACGGATAATCAGGTGATCCACCTGATCGGCGTGGGACAAAGACACCACCCGGCGTTCTGCCCTCCGGCAGATGCATCGCGCAAGGTGACAGGCTGAAATCGCAGGATGGCCTCCGGGCAGAATGAAATTTTTAAGCGGTGGCAGTTGTTCATCAAGTTCATCCATCCATCGCTCCAGTTGTTCAACGGATGACTCATCGATGACTTTGATCCCTATTTCTTTTCCGGGTTTGGTAGCCAACATGGAACCGATGACAAAGAG
>JAGQXC010000073.1 GCA_020436785.1 Saprospiraceae bacterium
ATAAAACGGGGCAAATGAAAAGAGTGCCCGGGAAAGCCATAATGAAGTTGCAAAAATCCGAGGAAAATCACAACATCAAATCAATGGCCTTCGTAATAAGTTGGTTTTCCGTAGCGCAAAGGGAAATTATTTTTATGGCTGCAAGGAGGTTTTGTATGGACGAATACTAAAAAAATAATAACTAATTACCCCTGGATCCATATGGGATTTACGCCTGTTCGCCAATGGGTTCATTAACAAATTACAAAATATATGCATTTCAAGGTTCGTGAGGACACGAACCTTGGATGAATTCGTAACTGTGTACCACACATTAGGACATTGACTATCCCCAATAAGGCAATACAGTAGGGATATTATCCATATTTTAAGGTTATCCGGGCCTGAAGCCTAATTAATACAACTTTTGGGATGGATTTACACTAGAAAATGCGATTTTTAAAGTTAACCCAAACTGAATTGCCTACTAACCCTACCACATGTTGAGACAATTTAATCCTTCGGTGGCTTTCTTATTAACCGGTTTGTTCCTTTTTGCTGGTGGTGCTGCCGCTCAAATGACATATACTTCTGTTCCTGCAGCCAATTCGGCCAGCGTTGGTGTCACGTCCAACATAGTGCTCGACTTCGATGCGGACGTAAGCTTGCCTACCGTGCATAACAACACAGTTAACCCGGGTAATGTTTTCGATGACAACATTAAAATAATTGGAAGTCAAAGCGGGCAATTCCGGGGTGTATTTTCGGTGGGTGCCGATAACTCGATTGTGATCTTCAACCCCTCCATCAACTTTAAGGCGGGAGAGAAAGTAACTGTGATTGTTAATGCGCTGGTAATGAGTACGGTGGCTCAACCCGCTACTGCTTCTTCTTTTAGTTTTTTAGCACAAAGTGGGCCCTTTGAAGGGGGATTTAAGGAGCGTACAACAGCTGGCATTATGGGTGTGGTGTATGGCAATTCGGACTGGGGTGATTATGATAATGATGGTGATCTGGATTTGGTCATTATGGGGTTTGATCCTGCATTTAATTCAATTGCTAAGATATACAACAATGTCAATGGCGTTTTCACTGATATTAGCGCTGGACTTACCGGTGCAACCGACAGTGACTGCAAATGGGGTGATTACGATGGCGATGGTGATCTGGATTTGGTTATTGCAGGATTGGATGATTCGTTCACCAACCGGATAGCAAAAATCTACCGTAATGATGGTGGGGGAACATTCACAGATATTTTAGCTGGACTTACCGGTGTTGATTTCGCATCGGTAGATTGGGGAGATTATGATAATGACGGTGATCTGGATTTAGTAGTTGCTGGTAGGCATTTATTTAGCCCCGACTTCCACTCCACAACCATCTATCGAAATGATGGTAGTGACGTATTTACAGACATTGGAGCAAGTATTATTGGGGTGACTGATGGTTCGGCCGACTGGGGTGACTATGATGCGGATGGGGATTTGGATCTTCTTATTACAGGTTTTGATGATACGACCCCAGTCCCTGGCAGGCATTTTACTATTTACAGAAATGATGCAGGTAGTTTTGTAGACATAGTCGCAGGCCTGCCTGGTTTTGGATTTAGTGCTGCCGCCTGGGGTGACTACGACAACGATGGCGACCTGGACATAGCAGTGATGGGAGGAAAATTTTCCGGCACTGATGGTGCTTTTATCTATCAAAACAATGCGGGGGTGTTTACCGATATCAACGCAGGTCTTCCCGATGACATTGAGGAAGGCTCTATTCAGTGGGGCGACTACGATGGCGATGGGGATTTGGATTTGCTGTTGACAGGGCAAGATTATTCTCCTGGTGACAACATTACTTCCGCCATCTTGAGAAATGACGGTGGTGTATTTACCAACATCCATGCTGGTTTGGAGGGAGTTGCCTTTCAGAGTATTGGCGATTGGTTAGATTTTGATGGAGATGGCGACCTCGACTTATTTGTGTCAGGAGAAAACATACCTGCTGATATTGTGGGCAAACTCTACGAAAATACCACCTTCACTCCTTTTGTCACCACCTGGAAAACGGACAACCCAGGAACTTCCAATGATGACCAGGTTACCATTCCGACAACGGGTACTGGTTATTTTTATAATGTCGACTGGGGCGATGGGATGACCGATACGGATGTGACCGGTGACATTACCCACACCTATGCCACGCCCGGGACTTACACGGTTTCCATCACCGGGGCGTTTCCAAGGATTTATTTCAATGCAGCAAGCTACCGGCCTGATAAAGACAGCCGCAAGCTGCTTACTGTAGAGCAATGGGGCAATATTGGCTGGGCCTCTATGGCGAGTGCATTTAGTGGCTGTGTTAACCTGAGGATCAATGCGGTTGACGCACCAGATCTTACCAACGTAACCAGCATGAGGGAGATGTTTTACGAAGCTTCCGTGATGGATGATAATATTAACCATTGGAATGTAAGCAATGTTACCAGCATGTTTCGTACTTTCTCCGATGCTCAGGCATTTAACCAGCCACTTGATGGGTGGGATGTCAGCAATGTCACCGACATGACGGACATGTTCGCATATGCGAACTCATTTAATCAGAACATCAGTAGCTGGATAGTGGACAACGTACAATATATGTCGAGTATGTTTGCAGGAGCCAGCTCCTTCAACCAGAATATAGGTGGGTGGAACATCAGTCAGGTCACCTCACTCGACCAGATGTTTGCCTACGCAGTGACCTTTAATCAGGACGTCAGTGGATGGAATACCATCAATGTCTCAGACATGAATGGTGTTTTTGATGGTGCCGCATCTTTCAATCAGGATATCAG
>JAGQXC010000516.1 GCA_020436785.1 Saprospiraceae bacterium
GGGATCATAGGAATAGTGACGCGCACCTCCTAAATACTCCTTTAAGAAAAGAATTGTCATGAATGCGATGGCAACGCACGAGGGCAGCGTAATCGCCATTAGGGGAAGTGTGGTGGACATCCGGTTCACGGAGGATATACCTCCTATTTTTACCATTCTAACCGCAGGAGGACGCAATGAAATCATCATTGAAGTTCAATCCATGCTTAGCGCCCGGGATGTCCGTGGCATCGCCTTGACACCTACGCAGGGTCTGGCCAGGGGTAGTACGGTGCGAAACACCGGGAATCGGCTGCAAGCTCCGGTCGGAACAGCCGTGTTATCGAGAATGTTCAACGTGTTTGGGGAGCCAATCGATCACGGACCCAAACCGGAAGGAATCGAGTGGAAATCCGTCCACCAACAACCACCATCGCTCACCCATCGTTCTGCGCAATCCGAGATCTTTGAGACAGGCATTAAAATAATCGATGTCTTGGCCCCGCTCGAACGGGGAGGAAAGGCTGGCCTTTTTGGTGGTGCGGGAGTTGGCAAAACCGTTCTACTGACTGAGGTTATCCATAACATCGTCGGCCAGCAAAAAGGCGTAAGTATCTTTTGTGGCATCGGAGAACGCTGCCGGGAGGGGGAAGAGCTTTACAATACCATGAAGGAAGCGGGTGTCTTACCCCACATGACCATGGTATTTGGCCAAATGAATGAGCCACCCGGAAGTCGTTTCCGGGTTGGGTTCACGGCTTTGACTATGGCGGAATATTTCCGGGAGCAGGAACACAAAGATGTATTATTACTGATCGACAACATCTTCCGCTACATCCAGGCAGGGATGGAAGTATCCGGAATGCTGGGCCTGATGCCTTCCCGGTTGGGTTACCAGCCAACTTTGGCCACCGAACTTGCCCAATTGGAAGAACGCATTTCCAATACCGAGCATGGAGCCATTACATCGATCCAGGCGGTCTACGTACCAGCGGATGACCTGACCGATCCGGCTGCAGTACATACTTTTGCCCACTTGTCCGCATCCATTGTGTTGTCGAGGAAACGTGCCAGTGAAGGCCTCTATCCAGCCATTGATCCTCTTGAATCCGGTTCCAAAATGGCTACACCAGGCATCGTGGGCGAAAGACATTACCGGATTGCCCAGGAAATTCGCAGCACACTGGCTCAATACGAAGAGCTGAAAGACATCATCGCCATGATGGGTCTGGAGCAACTGTCCGCAATGGATCAAATGACCGTACGCCGGGCTCGACAATTGGAACGCTTTCTTACCCAGCCCTTCTTTACCACAGAGCAATTTAGTGGCATTGCGGGAAAATTCGTTTCGCTTGACGATGCCCTGGATGGTTGTGAACAAATATTACGAGACACTTTTGCAGATACACCCGAACAGTCATTTTATATGATTGGAACCATCGCTGAAGTTCATAATAAAACAGAACCCTCTAAAACAACTTAACCATGTATCAAACCATGCATTTGTTGATTGCACTTCCTTATACCATCCTGTTGGATGCGCCGGAAATCAAACGGCTGGTCATCCCCACCCCACAAGGTTCGTATGGTATTTTTCCCAACCGTCTGGATTGCATGGCCAGCCTGACTTCGGGTATTGTTACCTATTATGGCGCCGATGACCGGGAGTACTTTGTGGCGGTGGAAGAAGGCATCCTGGTAAAAGCAGGGCGAGAAGTTACCCTTTCGGTACGTAATGGCATCACCGGTGCAGACCTGGGTTCCCTGACGGCAGCCGTAGAAGCGGATTTCCAGGAAAAGAAAAAGGCCCAATCGGACCTTGATCTGGCATTAGCAAAACTGGAACGCAA
>JAGQXC010000517.1 GCA_020436785.1 Saprospiraceae bacterium
AAGGCTTCTCCGGCGGTCTCGCTTGGTTTGTTATTTCTTGCTGCTCAATTTCTTGATCTTTTATGGCCAACATTTTTGTTGCTGGGTTGGGAGCACGTTCAGATCGAACCCGGCAATACCATCATGACTCCTCTGGATTTTACCGATTACCCGATTACCCACAGCTTCACGATGTCTGTCATCTGGGGATTGATTGTGGGTATGATCTATTTTTTTATCAAAAGGAACATCCGGGGCTCCCTCGTACTGGGACTGGCAGTGATAAGTCACTGGATCCTGGACTTTATTGTCCACCGGCCTGATTTGCCTTTATACCCGGGTAGTCCACTCAAGGTAGGTTTAGGATTGTGGAATCATATGATTCCGGCTATCCTGGTTGAAGGTCTGATTTTCTTGGTCGGATTGTATTTTTACGTCACCACCACCCGCGCAAGGGACAAAATCGGTGGCATCGGTTTTTGGATCATGATTGGTTTATTGCTGTTGATTCAGGTAAGCAATACGATTGGCCCCCCACCACCAAGCGTAAATGCCATTGCCTGGGCGGGTGAACTGCAATGGCTGTTTGTCCTTTGGGCCTTTTGGGCTGATCATCATCGGGATTTGGTGACCTCCTCTCCAGATCGCCAACCGGTTGGATTTTCCTGACCGGATGAACTTAGCTCCTTTTAAATGGATCAATGTGGGGCTGCGTGCCGTCATGGAACTTGGAATCGTCCTGGGATTAGGATATAGCGGCTATCACTCAGGCACCACTACTCTGAGCAAAATTCTCCTGGCCATTGCCTATCCGGTTATCGGTTTCGGTGTTTGGAGCCTGCTTGATTTTCACCGCACCGGTCAGGGTGCCGAGTATTACCGATTGACGGAAGAAATCCTGATCTCCGGCCTCACTGCCTGGCTGGTGTTCCGGGCAGGGAAACCCCAACTGGGCATTGCGCTCGCTTTGATCTCAATTGTTCATCATCTACTGATCTACCTGTTGGGTGACCGGCTATTGAAAAAATAGACCAGCGCCATGAAGGTCGTTAAGAAAATTCCTTTATCTCCTTTTGTTCTTACAACTTTTTACGATATTAAACTGCATAGAATATTTTTAGTTTATTAAATAAAAGGCTGGCAATGAATAAGTTAATTTCATATCTAATCATTCCGTTCTTTATTTTTTACGTTGCCTGCAGTAGTGGATCATCTCAGGAAAACAAGGCAACGGCCTCAGAATCATCGATATCCGGTCATTCCGGAAGCGTGGAACAATTATTAAAAAAATCCATGCAAGGGGTGGAAGAAACGAAATATCATGAATTCGTGGATCCGAAAAATGGCCTGGTCCAGGCACGCTATCCCATTCCGAAAAGCTGGAAAGTCAATCAGCCCGACGCAGAAATTTATATCGAGGGTCCACATCACTTGAAGGTGTATCATTCCTCGGTCAATAATTATTACTGGAGCAGCAATCCCATGATGCAGCAGACCATCCGGATGAATGGGCAGCAGCTGGCGCAACCACTTAGTATCCAACAACTACTGGATCAATATGTACGACCCAACGCAGAAGCACAGGGCTATCTTTTCAAAACCAGTTATCCATTGCCTGAAGTAGCTGGTTTGCGTCAACGACTGATCCATGCCATGCCAAATACCGGCACCCAAAAGCAAGTTGAAGCACTGGGTACCGAATGGCAAACCAATCAGGGCACCCGCTCCCTCATTGTCCTCCTTCGTTATCAAAGTTTGAACCAGCAAGTTTTGTTCTGGAACATTGAAACGACAGAACTTGAATCCGATCCGGACTATTTCGAAGAAGCTACGAACGCATATGTCTATTCGTCGGCCAATGCACAATTCAATCCTCAATGGATTCAATACATGAATGGACAACTGGCCAGCAACATTCAAAAGAGCAATGAATTTTGGGCACAAGCTTCCGCACAAAGTGCCGCCGCCCACCAGCAACGCATGAATGCCATCGCCGCCAGGGGCCAGGCTGCGATGTCAACGGCCCAAACCTACAGCGATATTCTTGACATCTCACACCAGGGCTTCCTGAACCGCAGTAGCATCAATGACGCCGGGCATGCCAAATCCATCCGGGCCATCAATGAAACAACCTTGATCGGAAACCATGAAACCGGAGAGCATTATACGGTTCCTTCCGGTGCCAACTATTACTGGGTATCGGCCGATGGCTATTACATCAGTACGGACAATGCATTATTCAACCCCAATACCGACCATCGCATGAACGATAAGGACTGGACCAAATTTGCATCGGAACAATAACTTCATCAACGAAAGGTATCAGTTCCCGGATGAAAGG
>JAGQXC010000518.1 GCA_020436785.1 Saprospiraceae bacterium
AACTACCTCGGTAAAGTCGTTGATGTGAAAGTCATCAAGCACCTGGGATTTGGCTGTGATGAGGAAGCTGAGCGCCTGGTCCGGCTCCTGGAGTTTGAAGTTAAACGTCCCCATCACCTGCGGATCGAGTTTCACAAAACCATCAATATTCATTTCCGGCCACCCAAGCGACAAAAACAACCTGTTCAGACCACCTACAACTATCAAATCAAGGAAAAATCCACGGACAAGCCTGCCAGTTCATCTGGATATACCTATAGCATTACCTTGAACGGAAATCATTAATAAAAAGAGCCGCCGGGAACACCGGCAGCTCTTCAATGAATTATTTAAGGTTTCGGTACGATGACCGGATTACTTTCTGCTCAGAAACCGCATTCCAATATTGGCCAGATCGTCCATGATCGATCCGTCGCCATCCTGATCAAGGAAGCGATTGATCAGGCTCACCTGATTGTTCTGTTTTGCTTCGGACTGAACCGAGTTCTGTAACAAACTGGAAAGGGCTCCAACTCCCAAACCTTGTTGATTGCGGGCCTTTCCCAGGGCACCCATCACCAGTGGAGCCAGCATCGTCAAGAGACTACCTGCCTTACTCTGATCCAGTCCGCTCATTTTGGCAATCATGTCAATCACATTGGATTGACGGTTACCCAGCACGTGATTCAGGATGCCGGATCCATTGAGCATGGCTGAATTGTCTGGTTGGCGGGATCCCGTAAGAAAACCAGCCAGGTCATTGAGGATACTTCCGTCATGGTCACGGTCCAAAGCGGATACCAAAGCATTTGCTCCGGAAGGGGTCGAAGCATTCCGGGCCAATGCAGAAGTGATGGCAGACATGGCGCTATGTGCAGCTACCTGCGTCTGTTGGGTGTCGGCGCCACCAATCTGATTGGAAATGGTTTCGAGTAAGCCTTCCGGCAGATTACCTTGTAGTAAATCGGTAATATTCATCGCTATGAAATTTTAAGAAGTTGTTTGAAATAATTACCCTGTTAGGACGGTTAGTCCTTCCAAATGTAACAAAATATCGAAAGGCGCGCCGGAATTAATCTCCAGCCAAAGTTTCATATAATAACAATACTTAATACAAACTGGTACGGTATTTGAATACATTACGAATATCTGTAATGTGTAATCAAATAATTAATAACCAGTCAAATCTCTAAAAACAGTTTAATATGAAATCACGGCTTGTTTTTATGCTAAGTTTGAGCCTCATGTACCAGGTTGCCCAAGCAAGCAGAGAGGAGCGTGTCATGTATATTGAACGCTACAAGTCGATTGCGATTCAGGAGATGAACCGGACTGGTATCCCGGCCAGTATTAAGATGGCTCAGGCCATCCTCGAATCGCGAGCGGGTACCAGTTCCCTGGCTAGAACCTCAAACAATCATTTTGGCATCAAATGCGGAGGCAATTGGGATGGCAAGAAAGTTTACCGGAAAGATGACGATTACCACCGGGGTAAACTGGTCAATTCCTGTTTCCGAGCGTATGCCACCCCGGAAGAATCATTCATGGCTCATTCGGACTTTTTGGTTTCCCAGCCACGGTATTCCTTTTTATTCAAACTAAAATCCGGCGATTACAAAAGTTGGGCTTATGGTTTGAAAAAAGCCGGATACGCTTCCGATCCCAATTATCCTCACCGGCTGATTGAGATCATCGAGACGTTTAACTTGCAGGCGCTCGACCGGATCCTGCAAACCGAAGATCCCGAACAGTGGCTGATGTTGGCGGACGAGATTTCCCTCGAGTCGTTTACCACCAGCCGCTTCATCAACGACGCCAAGGTGTATTACACCGGTGTGGATGATAACATCCAGCAGGTGGCTGAAAGTACCGGCGTTTCCGTCCGGCGTTTACTCAAGTACAACGAAGGCATCACTTCTTCGGACCAGGAACTGGCTCCAAATACCATCGTGTACCTGCAGCCAAAGCGGAAAAGTTATCGCGGCAAGAAAAAATACCACGTGGTGCAGGAAAACGAAACCATGCTGGATATTTCACAGCGTTACGGTGTCAGTTTGGAAGCATTGTACGAACGAAATCACATGCGGATCAATACGGAACCGGCAAAAGGCGCTAAAATTTATCTGCGTAGTAAACCGGATAAACAATATCAGCCCAAACTGCGGTCCATGGTTGATCTGATACCGGTTCAGCCGGTGGTACCGCTAACCGATCCCAAATCGGATGGATTGAACTGGGAAGCTCCGGCCGAGCCGGAATTAAACCCAACCATCGAAACCCATCCCGAACGGCAGGCCTCGGAACAACAGGAAGTATTGCACTACACCGTCCGGACCGGAGATACCTTATACGGGATTTCCCGCCGGTTTGGCATCACAATTGATCATATTAAAGAGATGAATAACCTGGACTCGACCCAGATCCGTGTAGGACAGGTCCTCCAGGTCAAATTGTAGGCACAACGGATGAATAGGCGGTAGAAGATGTTAACCTTGGTCGGTTATCAATAGCTTTTACCGCTTTTATTCTTTCTGTAATGTAACTTTGAATCCATGCGGTGCAGAATATGTTTGCTCATTTTATTTGTGTCAATCGTCACCCTTGCCCGGAGTCAGGGCGCTTATACCGTGAAAGGCGGATTAGCGATTGGCTTTCAGAAATGGGCCGGATTTCGATCCAATGGAGCCTTGTTTGGTTTTCATGGCGCCTTTCAAAGTGAGACCTACGACGAAGATTCCCCGTTTTCCCTGTACATCCAGGGAGGATTTCACCAGCGGGGTAGTGCTTTACGCAATCAACGCGTCCTGGCGGTGAGTGGCGATTTGTACAAGATTCCCACCAATTTGTTCATTTTCAATAACGCCTCCCTCCAGATCGGAGCCAAGCAGCGATTCTACGACGGAGGCTGGTTCACGGCTTACTACGGGTTTGGTGTTCGCGGAGAATACACCATCTCGACCAATCTTGACCAATACGAATACATCAACCAATATTACCCCATCTATCCGCTCGCCGGCTTCACGCAACACTGGAATTATGGCATCAGCATCCTGGGCGGCATGGAAATACCACTTACGGACCTGATCCAGGGCGTCCTCGAATTCGGATTTCATCCCGACCTCAGTCGTCAGTACTATCAGCCGGCGCTCTCCAACGTCATCGATCCGGCTCATCCCGGGTCCTTACTCAACATCCAGGAACGCCGCATCAAAAACGTCACCTTCGAGATCAGCCTCGGCTTGCGTTTTATCCATAAGGTGATTTATGTGGATTGAAAGGATAGAGACAATAGATACTAGACGCTAGATATTGGATACTAGTAAGTCCTGATTCAATCGTCAGTTATTCCAGTTCTACCGGCAATGCCGTTGTTTGTTTCAGGGTATTGATCACAAAGGAGGTATGGACTTGAGAGATCATCACCGAGGAGGCCAGTTTGTTGACAATGAAATCCTGGTAATGGTGCATATCTCGGACCATTACTTTGAGTAAAAAATCATAATTGCCGGCGACATGGTGGCATTCGACGATCTCGGGAAACTGCATGATCGATTCCCGGAAAGCTTCCAGGAGTTCTTTCACATGTTCTTTCAGCGACACATGGCAGTAGGCCATTAGCGGCAATCCGATTTTTTCCGGATCCAGCACCGCAACATACCCCCGGATAATGCCTTGTTGTTCCAGTTTTCGAATCCTCTCATAGGTGGGTGTAATGCTCAATCCAACCCGGCTGGCCAGTTCTTTACTGGTCCATTTGGCGTTTTCCTGTAACAACTGAAGGATGCGGAGGTCGGTGGCGTCCATATCGGCTAGTTTTTTTTTCGGTGTTTGATCTTAGTTTGGTCCGTTCATTCGGAACGGGGTTAATCTCCATGGCTAAAATAGTAATATTTTCTGCTTGTGACTAATAGTATAGTTATTTTGATAACTAAAGTACAATATTTGTGGTTATATAAACTAGATAATATTAGTTATACCGAAAATACTATGAAATGGACGCAACGCTGAATAATCTGTTACGCCGGCTGCACAGTGAATCAAAAAATTCCATTGGATATCCGGTTTCCCGCGACTTTAATTACAATGCACTGGCTCCATTCCTGGAGATTTCCATTAACAACATTGGGGATCCGTTCCTGGAAGGCGCCTACCACCTCGAGACGCATGCGCAGGAACGGGAAGTTCTTGAATTTTATGCCCGCGTATTTCGGGCTGAACCCAATCAGTATTGGGGTTATGTGACCAACGGCGGTTCGGAGAGTAACCTGTATGGACTCTATCTGGCCCGGGAATTGTATCCCAGGGGTATGGTCTACTATTCCGAAGCCACCCATTATTCAGTTCAGAAAAACATCCATCTGCTCAATATGCCCAGCATAGCCATCCGCAGTCAGGATAATGGTGAGATCGATTACGACGACCTGCATCAGACCCTATTGCTGAACCGGCAGCAACCGGTCATCATGCTGTTGAATGTAGGTACGACGATGACCGAAGCGATCGATGATCTGGGACGGATCCGGGACATCCTCCGTAAGCTGGCCATCCATCATTTTTACATCCATGTCGACGGCGCTTTGGCCGGCGCCTATGCCGCCTGGCTGGACCCCAAACCAAAATTTGACTTCGCCGATGGGGTGGACAGCATCGCCATCAGCGGGCACAAATTCATCGGTAGTCCGTTTCCATGTGGCGTAATACTTACCAAAAAACAGCATCGCGACCGCATTGCCCGGTCAATCTCTTACATCAACAACCTGGATACAACCATCTCAGGCTCACGCAATGGTCATGCTCCCCTCTTTCTCTGGTATGCCTTAAATCAATGGGGTGAGGAAGGAATGCAACAACGATTGGCACACAGTCAGCGGATGGCAACCTATCTGTTGACCCAACTGCGCCTGATGGGCATTGAAGCCTGGAAAAACAATGGCGCCATCACCGTTGTCTTCCCGGCACCTCCAACGGGAATCCGCAACAAATGGCAACTGGCGACGGATGATGGACGCTCTCATGTGATCTGTATGCCTCATATTTCCTATAAACAGCTGGATGCTTTCCTGGCCGACATGCGCATTGCACAGCCGACGAATGGCAAAAAGGCCGAGCTGGTTCTGGAATAATAAAATTTTCTTTTAGAAACCTTTTCTTAGTTCTTCTGGAACGCCTCCGGCTCGTCACCGGAGGTTTTTTTTATTAGCAACACCACGGAGCATTTTAGCAAGAATTTCTTGGAATGGTCAATGTTTCGGAAAATATAACTGCTCTATTGCAATCATGCAGTAAAATGCTTAAGCATCCGGAAATATCGCCGAAAAATCCATCCATGGAAACAAAAAAGCCTCCGATCCTGAAGACCGGAGGCTCTATTTTAAGCTTATCAGGACAATTCGTTAATTTGGAATCTGTGTCGTCTTGTAACTGTTCAGCAGGTTTTGCATCTCCTGGGTAAATGTAGGATCGTTCAGATTCGGTACTTCTGCCAGAATTTGGCTGACAGTCATCATGCTGGTATTGCGCTCTTGTTCAAAACTTTGCAGGTCATCGGCAGAAAGTGAATTGTAGAAATCCAGGTAATCGGCCGTTTCTTCAGCCAGCAAACGCATGTGTTTTTTGGCATCTTCCATCCGGTTATCGCGGACCAGCGCCTTGATCATCTCCAGGGTAAAGTTAGTGCCCGTGATGCCGTAGATTTCGGAACCCTTATACGGGAAGTTCATAAACGGAAATGCCTGGAAGAACTTTTCGGCAATGTCGGCAGCCCGTTTGGTATCCCCTTCCTTGGTGAACTGCTCCATCGTACGCATCATCACATAACGGGTCACCGTCGTCGTCGGGGCAAAGCTGCCATCCACATATTGTTTGTATTTGTCAAAGTTGCCCCAGCGGAATTTATTCATGATGTTGTCGTACACCACATCATCGTGGATCTCACCGACGCCATAGATGTTCAACCGGGGTACGCTGCCGGTATTGATCGGAACCAGCCGGGCGGCGATACCGTCCACATACATGTTATTCTGGAATCCCTGCAATTTATCCAGTTGTGCGGTCATCGCAAAGTAGATCGGACGTTCCCGTACGTTAGAAGCGATGATGTCCAATACCGCTAGGTCATCCTTGGTAATGTATTGCCGCGTACCCAGGTTTACTTCCAACTGAGGAAGGATGCGATCCGCATCTTTCTGATCTACCCAGCCACTGGCCAGCGCCTGTTCTTTATTGATCGGAAGGTACATCGTAGGCGTTGGAAGGGTGGACGGAACCTGTCCGAATCCGGAAATGGTCTTTGGATGCGATTCACCCGCGTATTTCAAAGCAGCTGTCATTTCCATCGGTTGGCCACGATCCAGGAATACCTGGTTGCGGGCGTCACCAACGTACGCTTCGGCCGGAATGGTGAATTTAACCGGTGGTGACTCATTGATCTTGCGGCGCATCTGGTTGATGTACCAGTCAACAGCAATCAGACTCAGGTTGATCACCCGGACATCCGGCCGGATGTTTTCCACTTCCTGGCAATACCAGAGTGGATAGGTGTCGTTGTCTCCGAAGGTGAAGATGATTGAATTAGGAGCCACCGAATTAAGGAAATTGGCGCCGTAGTCTCTTGCTCCTGCCAAATGAATGCGGCTGTGATCGTCGAAATTCTGAAAACCCATGATGACGGGTGCGGTGAGGACCAGTGCTCCGGAGAGCGCAGCAGGGACCAGTTTGTCACCCATCCTTTTTGAAAGGATGTCGTAGATCGCCAGAACTCCCATTCCTACCCAGATGGCGTAAGTCAGGAAGGATCCAATCAAGACATAGTCCCGTTCACGAGGTTCATTGGGCGGTTGATTGGAATAAACAATGATTCCGATCCCGGTGGTAATAAACAGGAAAAACAAAGTCCAAAACACCCGGTTATTGTTCCGCAAATGGAACAGCAATCCGAGCAACCCGAACAGAACAGGTAAAAAGTAATAACTGTTACGTGAAGGTTCATTTTTCATGGTATCCGGCAACTGGTCCTCATTGTACAGGAGTGCCTCATCGATCGGTTTGATACCGGTCGCCCAGTGCCCGGACCGCAGGTCCCAGGGCATGTAACCCTGGTAACGGTTTTGCGTGCCGCTAAAATTCCAGAGGAAATAGCGCCAATACATCCACCAGACCTGGTAATTCAGAAAAAACTTGATGTTATCGACGAAGGAAGGTCGGGTATCCTTGTCTTTATTCATCCACATTTTATACAACTGCTTACGGGCGGCATCGTTGAACCCCATCCGGGGGAAAAACATCTCGTCCGATTCCTTATAGATCGGAGTGTATTTTTGTTCGACCACCTCGTATTTGCCGTTGACTTCGCCGTATTTGTCAGAGCGGTCGTAGCGAATTGGCCGGGCATTGAAATAGGGTCCTTTCAGCAGTGGCCGTTCTCCGTATTGTTCCCGGTTAAGGTAGGAGATCAGCCGGAAGGCATTGGTGGGTTCGTTCATGTTGATGGGTGGATTGGCCAATGCGCGGATGATCACCACCCCAAATACGGAGAAGGCAATGACGGCCAGGGTCAACGCAGTGATCAATTGCTGGGCGAGTACATTTTGCCGTTGATTGGCCCAGCGGATGCCAAAATAGGCGGCAGCACCCAGAATCAGAATCAGCGGGATCAGTCCGGAATTGACAGGCAGTCCCAAACCATTGACCATTAGTAATTCCAACCAACTCCACAAGGTGGGGATGCCGACGATGATCACCTTCTGGATGATGTACATGCCTACCAGACCGGCAAGGATCGAGAGTGCACCTCCCGTAATGGTATGTTTTTCGTATTTTTTAAAGTAATAAAGTAAACCCATGGCCGGCATGATCAGCAGGCTTAACAGGTGTACACCGACGCTTAATCCGATCGAGTATAGGGCAAAGATCAGCCAGCGGTCGTTATTCGTGTCATTGGGCAGTGCGTACCACTTTACCGTGGACCATAAGGTAAGACAGGTAAAAAACGTGGATAATGCATAAACTTCCCCTTCCACGGCCGAAAACCAGATGGAGGAGGCAAATGCGGTGGTCAGGCCACCAACCACTCCGGCAAATCCCAATGCCAGACTCTGACCCATGGTCGGTTCAGCATCGCGGCCAACCAGGGCCAATTTACCTAAAATGATCGTTGTCCAGCCGATAAACATGGCACCAAAAGCGGTGGCCATGCCAGACATCAGGTTGACGGCAAAGGCAATCCGGGAAGGATCCGCCGACAGCACATCGCCCACCCAGGCAAATAACCGGCCTATCAGGATAAATAAGGGTGCCCCGGGTGGGTGCACGACCTGTAATTTGTAAGCACCCAGGATAAATTCACCGCAGTCCCACAAACTACCCGAACGCTCGGCCGAGAAGAAATAAACGATCACGGCGACAGCAAAAACCAACCAACCCGCTGCTGTCGAAATCTTTTTATAAGACCACATGTAAATCAAAATTTTATTAATAGGGTTTTTTCGTAATATCTTACTTAATGAGAAAGACGTACAAAAGTAACAAAATATGGTAATTGGGAGGGGCGAACCTAGAATTCGCCAACCTGTCTTTATTGCCTGATGGATACCCCTGAGAAACCGGTCATCCAGCCATTATGCAACACCCGAATTTCATTCCTTAAACGTCGATCCCGGTTTCATGGTTTCCCCCTCCATTTCCCTTGCCAAATGCATGGTTAAGCCGTCGGGTTAATTCCCCAAAGACCAAACTGGTCCGGATCCGTCACATCCAGCGAATTCGTCCACAGGAATCTACCGGTTAACGAACGTCGTGGAAGACAGAATTTGTATTTTTGCAGAAAAAATGACAAAAATTCTCACCCTTGCCATCGCGGGTATCCTGTTATACCGGCTCCTTTTCGGCGGCGGCCCTTTACTTGGCACAAAACAACCTCCCCGGCCATTGTCGCAGGACCAGCATGACGATGGCGAATTGGTTGATTATGAAGAAGTAGACTGATGCCCTCCATAAGCGAATACATTTTGCAGCAGAATCACCACTGGCTGGTATTGAATAAGCCGCCTGGTATGCCCGTTCAGCCGGACCGTACCGGTGATGCAAATCTATTGACTGCGGCACAGGCTTATTGCAAACGTTCCCTCCACGTACACAACCGCCTGGACCGGCCGGCAAGTGGTTTGGTCCTGATGAGTAAAACCACCCAGGCACATCAACATTTTCACCGGTTACAAACGTCGGGCGATTTAACCAGGAAATACTGGGCTATTACGGCAAATGCACCCCGGGAGATAGAAGGTGAGGCCCATGGCTCGATACGCAAATTAGCCAAAAGTAATCGCTCCGTTTGGCAACCCGAAGCAGACGGACCGCAAACCAAGGAGGCATCCTTGCGTTACAAGGTCCTGGACAGCAGTGACCGGTATTACCTGTGGGAAGTGGAGTTGATGACCGGGAGACATCACCAGATCCGCGCTTTTCTGCAATATTTGGAATGTCCGATCCGCGGAGATGTCAAATATGGCTACCGGCGTTCCAACCCACAACATCATATCCAGCTGCATGCACGGGAAATGCAGTTTGTGGATATGGACCAGCAGACCGTCCAACAATTTGTTGCGCCTTTGCCCGAAGAACGCATCTGGCACATTTTTACCTTAACACAAAATCATGAGTGAAACCGATCCTAAACCACAAACCGACGTCAATAAACTGGGGGAGTTTGGATTAATTGATCACCTGACTCAAAACTTCTCACTGACTCAACCTTCATCCATGTGTGGAGTAGGCGATGATGCGGCCGTCATTGATAATCAAGGCTTCCTGACCGTGGTATCAACGGATATGTTGGTGGAAGACATTCATTTTGACCGCATCTATCATCCTTTGCGCTACCTGGGTTATAAAGCAGTCATCGTTAACCTGTCGGACATCTGTGCGATGAATGCCCTACCCAGACAGATTACCGTTTCCATCGCATTGTCCAATCGTTATGGTGTGGAAGATCTGGAAGAATTGTATGCAGGCATCGAGCTGGCTTGCCAGCATTACCGGGTCGATCTGGTAGGCGGAGATACAACGTCTTCCAATCGCGGATTGATCATCAGCATCACCGCCATCGGACAGGGTGAGCCACATCGCATCACCTATCGGTCCGGAGCGAAAGCCGGCGACCTGATCTGTGTGACCGGTGACCTGGGAGCCGCTTACGTTGGCTTGCAATTGCTGGAAAGGGAAAAACAGGTTTTCATCTCGACCCCACACGTGCAACCGGACTTCGAAGGTCAGGATTACATCATCGGAAGGCAATTGAAACCGGAAGCTCGTCTGGATGTGGTGGAATTATTCCATAAAGCCAATTTGCAGCCGACATCCATGATCGATATCTCCGACGGGCTGGCTTCCGAAATCTTCCATTTATGTAAACAGTCCGCAACCGGAGCCTTCATTGAAGAAGCCAAAGTACCCATCCATCAGCAAACAGAATTGATGGCCATTAAATTCGGATTGGACCCCATAACCTGTGCCCTGAGTGGAGGCGAAGATTACGAATTACTCTTCACCATCGATCCTGCCGACCTGGAAAAAGCAAGGTACCTGCCGGACCTTTACATCATTGGAGAGATCACCCTAGCCCAGGAAGGCATCAAATTGCACACCTCCGGAGGTAACATTCATCCGTTGCAAGCACAGGGCTGGAAGCATTTCTAAACTACACGGGCCGGTAAATGGCAGATATGTATTTGATCGTTTTACCTGCTTCCAGATGCATTTTTTCATAGAACGTTTTGATCTCTAACTCCGGCCGGACCAGCGTCTTGTCGTAAATGTCATCGACACAATGTTCGATCATTAAGTCCGTAGCGTGATGCCAGGTTGCTTTCGTAAAATCGAACAACGTCGGATCGTCTGTTTTCAACTGGATCCTGGATCCTTCAGTCAGTAGATTGCGGTAAATAGCCAAAAACCGGTCGGAAGTCAGCCGTTTTTGCGCATGGGACTTCCGCAGGTAGGGATCGGGAAAGGTAATCCAGATTTCATGCACTTCTCCCGGAGCAAAAAATTCATCGAGTTGTTCGATGCGGGTTCGTAAAAATCCGGCATTCTGCAATTGAAGAGCCAGCGCTTTGGTCGCGCCTTTCCAGATGCGGGCTCCTTTGATGTCCACACCGATGAAGTTATCATCCGGGTATTGTTGTGCGAGTGCTACGGTGTATTCCCCTTTACCACAGGCCAGTTCCAGAACGATGGGTGCTTCCCGGCGGAAGAAGGATTTGCTCCACTGGCCGCGCAGATTGCGGGGATCGTTTTCTCCAGCATCGGACGATTCTTCCGGATTGGGAGTCCGGTTTTCCACCACATTGGGATAGGAACGGATTTCGGCGAATTTTTTAAGTTTATTCTTTCTCCCCATAGATCATTGAAGACACCAATGAACTGGCGCATTATAAACACGAAATTAGAAACGTCCTGGCAAATATCGCAGGGAATCCCGGAGTTTACCCTATCGTATTCCCTGGAAGCGTACCAGCAAAGGACCTGGTTTGTACGTTATTTAAATCTGGTGGCTTTTGCAGATGAACATCCGGTAGCCTTTAAACTGGGCGATACGCGCGAACATCAGGTATTTTATTCCTGGCTTGGCGGGTGTTGCCGGAGTATCGCCATCGGGGCATCGCCAGGATCCTTGCCGAAGCTCAGGAAGCCTGGTTGCAGGGGCACGGTTACCGGGTTGTAAAGATGAAAACAAGGAATATTCATAAAAGAATGATCATCTTTGCCCTCAATCGCGGATTTTCCATTACTGCGATTGAGTCCCGGACCAATTTGGACCAATATCGCATTCACTTAATGAAAAACATCGACTCATGATCCGTTTTGCACGTACTGGTATTCTAGGAAGTTTATTGTTATTGGCAGGGTGGTTACAAGGGCAGAGCATATCGTTTGGTTTTCAGGCCGGATTGACCTTCTCCAAATTTCTGGGCCCGTTGGAAATGGATGGCAATACAACCCTGGAGTCGTTTGACTTTGCCAATGGATTTCACGTGGGGGCGTTGTTCAATTACAAGTTGACCGACCAGGCCGGAATACGTACCGGATTGGTATTCAATCAAAAAGGGAGTAAATACCTGTACGAGGGACCCTCCTATTTTTTCTTTTCCCGGGAAGGAGCGAAAACCCCGGTCGCCACGCTTGTCACCCGCCGTCAGGAAATCAAATTTACCAACGCCCATATTGACATCCCACTGATGGCTTTTGCCCGACTGGGAAAACTGGAGGTACGCGGAGGAATTTACGGGTCTTTAATAGCGGCCGGCAATGCTGGCGGATCGCTGAAACTGACAAATATTCGCACGTTGACCGGTAACAATCCCGTGCAGGACATCAATTTTAGCCTGGATTACAATTTCGGGACCGACCGGGTCGGTTCAGGACGTGGTGACCTGAATTCCCGGATCATAAACGGGGAAGAGGTCTTTTTTCCCTCGATTATTGGAGCATTTTATGAAGAGCC
>JAGQXC010000519.1 GCA_020436785.1 Saprospiraceae bacterium
AACTGCACGTACATTGAGTTCGCCTTCCGGCCAACTGGTTGCGTCAAATATATGACAACAAACTTTAATATATCAGCAAAAAAGATGCCATGATATACTACCATTTGCGGAAAATGTCAAGGTAATATATACATAAGCATCATTTGTCTTTTATATAATACTGCTTATCAATGCTTCATACAAATCATTGCCATTCATATAAATAAATTAAATGTGTTAAATACAGATGAAGTCTATCGGCACACCGCTTTTCCCGGAAATTGCCCGTAACCTTTATCCCGACCGGGTACGCTTCCGGAGCTGGCGAGGCGGGTCAGCAAAGCGGCCGGATCCCCGCGCTTAACCCGGGAGAATCCTCACCCCGAAATGCGGGCACGTATTTGGATTTCCATATATTTACATTTTCTTTGCATCGGTTAATAACAACTATAGGCATACTCCATGACACAGGGCAATTCGAATTACGGTAAAAAGGGAGGTTGTTTCCTTCTCACACTGGCAGCTATCTTGTTGTTTATCATCTTGTTGATCTGGATTTACCGGATGAATTTTCACCTGACCTTCTGACCATCCATTTTTTATTTTTTTCAAGCACTACCTTAAGTCCGGATATTCACCGTTTGCATCTTTAATGAAATGAAGCAGCCATCCGCCTTTTAAATCAACTTCAGCCCCGAATCACCGATTGCCTGATTTATGTTTGATCTACCCGCAGGGGTCCTTGCAAATCCTGGGAATTATCTTTACTTTTGTGCCGTTAAAGGATTTGTGAGGGAACGCGAACCGTTCCCTCCTTTTTTTATGGCATATGATCGAACAGCACGTTGAAGAAATTGTCCATCAGTTGTTTTCTACCGATGATCAATTTTCAGATTGCTTTTTACTGGAGGTAACTTGGAAAAAGCCTAAGAAAATACAGGTTTTTTTTGATGCCGATGGAGGCGTCGATTTCGTTAAATGCCAAAAACTAAGCCGGAAAATAGAACAAGTCCTGGATGAAACCGGATCCGCCGGTGAGGATTATGTACTGGAGGTTTCGTCCGGAGGCGTTGACCGCCCGCTGCAATTTCCTCGTCAATATCCGAAACACATTGGTAGAACCCTTTCGGTGGAGACGGAAGCGGACACCTGGACAGGCCGACTGACCGGGGTCGAAGACGAGGGGATCATCCTGGAAGTGAAAGAAAAGGATCCGGCAGATCCGAAAAAGAAAAAATCGATTATCAACCAAAGGACCGTGCCTTTCGCTTCTATCCGCAAGGCGGTGGTTCAAATAGCATTTAAATGATGTTGTCATGAAACTGGTAGAATCTTTTGCAGATTTTAAAGCAGGGAAAAACATAGACCGGCCCACCATGGTCCGGGTTTTGGAAGATGTCTTTCGCACCCTGATCAAAAAGAAATATGGCTCGGACGATAACTTCGACGTCATTGTCAATACCCAGAAAGGGGACCTGGAATTATGGCGGGTCCGCGAGATTGTGCCGGATGGAGAAGTGACGGATGAGCGTACTCAGATATCCGTCTCGGAAGCCAAATCCATCGATGCCGATTACGACATCGGAGATGAATGTTACGAACAACTCGAACTGGAAGATTTTGGTCGACGGGCGGTCATGGCCGCACGCCAGACCTTGATTTCCCGTATCCAGGAACTCGAAAAAGACGAGGTCTACAAAAGGTATGTGGACCGGGTCGGCGACATCGTGGTCGGGGAAGTACATCAGATCCTCAAAAAAGAAATTCTGGTGATTGATGATGCCACCAATAATGAATTGGTATTACCCAAAACGGAAATGATCAAAGGCGACTATTTCCGCAAGGGGGATATGGTACGTGGAGTGATTAACCGGGTGGAAATGCGAAACAACAATCCGGCGATCATCATTTCCCGCACCGACAATACCTTCCTGGAAAAATTGCTTGAACAGGAAGTACCTGAAATTGAAGACGGTTTGATCACCATCCGCCGAATCGTACGGATCCCCGGCGAACGGGCTAAGGTGGCGGTGGAATCCTACGATGACCGCATTGATCCGGTCGGTGCCTGTGTGGGAATGAAAGGTTCCCGGATTCATGGTATCGTACGCGAATTGCGCAATGAGAACATTGATATCGTCAACTTTACGACCAACATCTCCTTGTTTATCCAAAGGGCATTGACTCCGGCCAAGGTTTCCAACATTGAATTGGACCTGGAAAAAGAACGGGCCGCCGTCTACCTGAAACCCGATCAGGTATCCCTGGCGATTGGAAAAGGAGGAACCAACATTAAACTGGCCAGCCGGCTTACCGGATTCGAAATTGATGTTTACCGTGAACAAGCCGAGTACGAAATGGACGATGTTGATCTCGATGAATTTGCGGATGAAATCGAAGAATGGATCATCGACGACCTCAAGCGCATCGGCTGTGATACCGCCCGGAGCGTGTTGAGTCTTAGTAAAGAAGAATTATTACGCCGTACCGACCTCGAAGAAGAGACGGTAAGCGAAGTTTTACGCATCCTGGCCTCAGAGTTTGAAGATGAAGCCTGATCAGTGATGTGCGTTTTTTTGTCTAATTTTGCCTTTTATTTGGAAGTTGCATGTCGAAAAGATTATTAGTTAAAGTAGCCAAGGAACTGAATGTAGGAACGTCGACCATCATCGAGCATTTGCAAAACAATGGCTTCGAGGTGGAAAACAAACCTACTGCCAACATCTCGGACGAGATGTACGATGAACTCATGAAGGAGTTCAAGTCCTCCGTGGCCATTAAAGAACAGGCTGAAAAACTGGTGATTGGCCACCATACGCGTCCTGAACCGCATGAAAAAGAAGCGGAGCGGGTTAAAGAAGCCATGCCTTCCATGAAGACCCAGGAGCCGGCCCCCGCTCCAAAGATGCCCGGTATGAAACCGGCACCGGAAGAACCGAAGGTGGAAAAGGCGAAAGTGGATGAGTCCATGGTGCCCAAACTGAAAGTATTGGGTAAAATCGATCTCGACAAACCAAAACCCAAGCCCCAGGAAGTCGAGCCGGAACCGGAAAAGACTCCCCAGGCCAAGGAAACTCCTGAACCCGCCAAACCCGAAACACCCGCTCCTGTGCAGGAGACCGCAGAAACGGATGAAATCATCCGTCACGAAGCTCCGCAGTTAAAAGGTCTGAAGATCCTCGGAAAGATCGATACCGATAAATTCAACAAGCCTAAGAAAAAGAAGGAGAAGGAGAAAGAAAAACCAAAGGCGAAGGAGGAAGATACCAGCCGCAGAAAACCCGATGCGGTGCCCGGTCCGGCGCCGGTCGCTTCATCAGACGATACCCGTAAGAAAAGAAAGCGGAAGAGAAAGACCGTTACCATCGATTCCGACGACAGCAACCGGTCCAGAGGCAAAGGGAAAAAAGACGACTTCAAAAAAGCAACCTCCCGCGAAATCGATGATAAAGTTCGCTCCACCATGGCAAAAATGTCAGGAGGTGGAAAAAGTAAGCGGCAAAAAATCCGTCGTGAAAGTCGCGAACGCAAAGGGGAACGACAGGAAATGATGGAAATGGAAGGAATCACCGGCAAATTGCAAGTGACTGAATTCATTTCCGTGTCCGAGCTGGCCAGCATCATGAATGTGGCTGTCACGGATGTGATCATGACTTGTATGAACCTGGGGGTCATCGTATCGATCAATCAACGTCTGGATGCAGAACTCATCGAATTAATTGCTGACGAATTTGGACATGAAGTCGAATTCATCAGCCTCGAAGAACAGGAAACGGAAGAGGAGGACGAGGTAGACGATCCGGCCGATCTGAAACCACGCGCACCCATCGTAACCGTCATGGGTCACGTCGACCATGGTAAGACTTCATTGCTTGACTACATCCGTTCAGCGAATGTGGTTTCCGGAGAAGCCGGGGGTATCACCCAGCACATCGGGGCTTACGAAGTGGAAGTCAACGGTAAAAAGATAACTTTCCTGGATACACCGGGACACGAGGCATTTACCGCTATGCGTGCCCGTGGTGCCAAAATTACGGATATTGCGGTGATCATCGTTGCCGCCGACGACAATGTCATGCCCCAAACCAAGGAAGCCATCTCCCACGCTCAGGCAGCTGGCGTGCCCATCATATTTGCCATCAACAAGATCGATAAGCCCGGCGCCAATCCGGATAAAATCAAACAGGAACTGGCATCCATGAACCTGCTTATCGAAGAATGGGGAGGTAAATACCAGTCCCAGGATATCTCGGCGAAAACCGGACAAAATATTGACCTGCTGCTTGAAAAAATATTGCTCGAAGCCGAATTGCAAGACCTGAAAGCCAATCCGGACCGGATGGCTTCCGGTACCGTCATTGAAGCTTCACTGGATAAAGGGCGTGGTTATGTCACCAAGTGCCTGGTCCAAAACGGTACGCTGAATATCGGAGACATTTTCCTTGCCGGGGAATTTTCCGGTCGTGTCAAGGCCATGTTTAATGAACGAGGCAAACGCGTCAAGGACGCCGGACCCTCCACCCCGGTGCTGGTGCTTGGATTAAGCGGTGCTCCTCAGGCCGGTGAAAAGTTTAAAGTGATGGATGACGAGCAGGAAGCCCGTTCTCTGGCATCCAAACGTTCGCAGATCATCCGTGAACAAACCGAACGCGCCAGCAAACGGATCAGCCTCGACGAGATTGGCCGTCGTCTGGCACTTGGCACCTTTAAGGAATTGAACCTGATTGTCAAAGGGGACGTGGATGGATCGGTCGAAGCCCTCTCCGATTCGCTCATCAAGCTGTCCATCGAGACGGTACAGGTTAATGTGATCCACAAAGCGGTCGGGCAAATCATCGAATCTGACGTCCTGCTGGCATCTGCTTCCGATGCCATCATTATCGGCTTCCAGGTCCGTCCTTCGCTGAGCGCCCGTAAATTGGCAGAGAAGGAAGGCGTGCAGATCAAGACCTACTCCATCATCTATGAGGCCATCGAGGAAGTTAAATTGGCAATTGAAGGTCTCCTTGAGCCGACCGAGGAAGAAAAGATTCTTGGACAACTGGAAGTCCGCGATACCTTTAAGATCAGTAAAGTGGGTACGATTGCCGGGTGTTTCGTGCAGGAAGGTAAAGTCAATCGCAATAATCACATCCGTCTCATCCGTGATGGAATTGTCATCTATCCCACCCGGGAAAATGTCAATGGTGAGATCAGTTCACTGAAACGGTTCAAAGAAGACGTCAAAGAAGTGAAATCGGGGATGGAATGCGGTGTCACGATTAAAAACTTTAATGACATCAAGGTTGGTGACGTGATCGAAGTATATGAAATCGAAAGAGTCAAACAGACCTACGATTAATGTCCCCCGGAAACCAGGGCGGCGACCTGAAGTTGTGGCTGGAAAGCCAAACCAGCAAGTTCAACCGGCCTGAATTCATTGCTTACGATCCGATCCAGATCCCACACCGGTATGTACGGAGCCAGGATATTGAAATCACTGCGTTTTGGACGGCGGTGTTGGCCTGGGGTCAACGCAAAACCATTATTGCGAAAGCCACCGAACTTTTTTCCATGATGGGAGACTCGCCTTACGAGTTCATGGTCAATCACACGGAAAAAGACCGTATTCCTTTTCAAACTTTTCGTCACCGCACATTTCAGGCCACCGATACGCTCTATTTTCTGGATTTTTTCCAGCGTTATTACCGCCAACATTCCTCCCTGGAAGACGCCTTCCTGGCAGGTCACCAAACCATGGAAAAGGTGCTTTCCACTTTTCATGATCATTTTTTTAACTCGCCTTTGGCCCCGGCGCGCACGCGTAAACACCTCCCTACTCCGGTTCGGGGCAGTACCTGCAAACGGCTGAACATGTTCCTCCGCTGGTTGGTGCGGCAGGATGGACGGGGTGTGGACTTTGGTTTATGGCGGCGAATCCGTCCCTCGCAATTAATGATACCGCTGGATGTCCATGTAGACCGGGTCGCCCGGAAGCTTGGACTGATTGAACGCAAACAAACCGACTGGCTGACCGTTGAAGAGCTCACAGCCCGGCTGCGTCAGTACGACCCACAGGATCCGGTCAAATACGATTTTGCATTATTCGGGTCTTCGGCCGCTCCGTTTTGAACTATTATCGTGCCGATCTTCCGCTAAGACTCCGGATAAAAACCGGAACTCACCGAACAATTGGGCCTCTTATCCCTTAGGTTTTATGGATATCTGTGTCAAGCTATCCGGAAATACGAAAAAACGAGTCCCTTTGAAACCCTTACGAATTGCCATCATCAACATCCATGGACTGTTAAAATCAACCGGCCTGGAAATTGGCCGGGATGCAGATAATGGCGGACAAACCCGCTATGTCTATGAATTTGCCGAATACCTCTCCCGGCATCCCGATGTTGGACAAGTGCACCTGATCACCAGGTTAATTGATGATCCGGCACTGGATGACAGCTATGCCCTGCCGGTTGAGATCATCAACGACAAACTGGATATTCGGCGGATCCCTTTCGCCGGCAAACGTTATCGTCTTAAAGAAGATCTGTGGCCTTACCTGGACGAATTTGTGACCAAGACCATCCAATACCTGAAGGCCCACGCCATCATCCCGGATTGGATCCATAGCCATTACGGTGATGCCGGCTATGCCGCCGTTGAATTATCCAACTTGCTTAAGGTCCCGTTTGTACACACCGGCCATTCGCTGGGAATTGCCAAGAAGGACAAGCTCAAGGCCATGGGTATGACCGAAGAAGAAGGTGAACGAAAGTTCAAGTTTACCACCCGGATAGCGGCTGAAAATGCCACGCTGCTCCACGCCAATTTCATCATCACCTCCACCGACCAGGAGCGGGAAACTTACGAGCAATATCCCGGTTTTGATCAGGCTGTATTCCATACGATCGCTCCCGGAGTGGATACGGAGAAATTTGTTCCGTACTATGAATTGCAGCCTGGCGTCGATCAGAAAACGGAGGAGATGCAGCGGCGGTACTGGGTCAGTGAGTATATAGAAAAATTCCTTTCCTATCCCAATAAACCCTGCATTCTGGCATTGTCCCGGCCCGATCTGCGCAAGAATTTACACACGCTGATCGACGTTTATGGCAACGATAAGGAGTTACAATCGATGGCTAACCTGGTCATCTTTGCCGGCATCCGGAAGGATATCGAAAAAATGCCCGAGAGCGAACGGGAAGTATTGGTCCACATCCTCCTGCTGATGGATAAATACGACCTGTATGGCAAGCTGGCCATACCTAAAAAACACGACGTGGAAAATGAAGTAGCCACCATTTATCGTTATTGCGCCGATAAGCGAGGGGTTTTTACCAACCTGGCTTTGCATGAAAACTTCGGATTGACGATCATCGAATCGGCCAGCAGCGGCCTGCCGGTCGTCTCGACAAAAAATGGCGGCCCTGCTGAGATCATTCCTCAATGTGAAAATGGAATCCTCGTCGACCCGATGGACGCCAGAGAAATCGCGTCTGCCATCAAACGCATCATAACGGATGACCAATTGTGGCGATCATTCTCAAACTCGGGAGTAATCAACGCCCAGAAATTTTACAGCTGGCAGCATCATGTGGACCAATACATGAAATTGGTTAAAGCGTCACTGTCCAAAGGGAAACCGGTGCGGGAAGTTGGTCCGGGCCTCAACCGGATGAAACTGGCTAAATACTTATTTGCCACCGACATTGACGGAACGTTGATCAGTGAAGAACATGACCATCCGGGACTTGAAGATTTGAAAGTTTTCCTTAATCATCGACCTGACCATATGGCCCTGGCCTACGCATCCGGCCGGTCGGTAAAGCTGGTGCGTAACGTGATCAAGGATATGGACCTGCCTGAGCCGGAATTTTTAGTCTGCTCCGTAGGTTCACAAATTTATTACAAACAAGGCAACGATTACATTCTGGATAAAGGCTGGAGCGCTTACCTCAAAAAGAACTGGAACCGGGAAGAAGTCGGGAAGCGCATGGAAAGCCTGGATTGGCTGGAACTCCAGGAAGCCGAAGGGCAGAATCCACATAAAATTTCCTATTATTTGAAAGACAAGCAATTCAAGGAGGGCCAGTTGAAGGCAGTCCTGGGCAAGCTCCTACCCCAGCTTACCATTATTCTTTCGCATGATCTTTATCTGGACATCCTGCCCAAGCAGGCATCCAAGGGAAAAGCACTTAGATATATCTGCAAGAAATGGTCTATTCCTTATTCCAATTTAATAACGGCAGGTGACTCCGGAAACGACCTGGACATGTTAACCGGTTCCGGCAAAGGCATTATTGTGGGAAATCATGCCAGTGAATTGGGGAGAGTAAAAGCCGGAAAAAATCTATACCGTTCTGCAAAGTATGCTGCTGAGGGCATTTTGGAAGGTCTTGAACATTATGGCATCCTGCCGATTAGCCGGGAAGTGCTGGAAGAAGATATGGCCCATAAGTAGGGGTAATAATTGGCTGGGGCTAAATGAATGATTACTTTAACCGGCACATAGCAGGAAACCATGTATGCAGGAGGGGGATTTAGTGACTGGGAGATCGGCGACATCGACGTATTTGTCCATAATGGTGTCTACCATTTGTTCCATTTGATCATTCCGAACCACGATTACATTGCTCACGCCATTTCCACGGATGGGATATCCTGGAAGCGGGTGGATAATGCCTTATTTGTGGGTAACCCGGGCGCCTGGGATGACGACATGTTATGGACCATGCATGCAACCCGTCGTGGCGATCTGTTTTACATCTTCTATACCGGACTGGCATTCAAGGATAAAGGCAGAACACAAAAGATTGGGATCGCGGTGAGTACCGATCTGATCCATTGGGAAAAACAGAAAACAGGAAATTTTCCCATCGGTACCTGTGCTCCCCATTATGAAGACCTGAGCAACAATCCCCGTGGCTGGCTGAGTTTCCGTGATCCCTATTACTACGAAGAAGACGGAAGGTCATTTCTATTCGTCTGCGCCCGGGCCGCATCGGGTCCCATGTCCAGACGTGGTTGTGTGGGAGTCCTGGAATTGTCGGGTAATGAAATTCTGTTACGACCACCCCTGCTGTATCCGCGAATGTATGATGATGTGGAATGTCCCTGCATATTTCATATGAACGGCCATTATTATCTGATCGGGTCGATCCGGGAAGATGTAAAAGTCCGCTACTGGTTCAGTGCCGGTTTGCTGGGCGAATACCACAGTTTTCATTCCGATGTACTACTTCCCCAGGGCAATTATGCTGCTCGTGTGGTTAAAGACAACGGCCATTGGCTTTTGTACAATTTTTACTACATGAAACAGGTGAATTTCAAGCGTGTATTGCCGCCACCCAAGCAATTGGATACCGACGAAAATGGACGGCTTATCCTCACCAGTTTTTACCGGTGGGAAGAAAAAGCCAATCATGCCATTCGCCAGTCTGAATTCCAACCGGTCCGACGGCTGTTGGACAACCCCACTGCGAGCATGGAGATCCAGGGTAACGAATGGCACCTGCAAAGCCGTAGCGGTTATGAATTATTCTGCTTTACCAGCCCGAGCTCCAGCTACATCTGGGAAGGCCGGTTAACCGTGGAAGGATTGGGTAAATGCGGAATTTTTTGTGATGTGGACCTGGATGGAAATGGATATTTTATTGCCTTTGATGTCGTCAACGGCCTGGTTAAAATACGCACCTGGGGTTGCAATCCTGCCAACCTGAAAGAGGATTTTGTCTTTCAGGACCTGCAATCCCATGTATTTATCGTACCGGAAGACCGATCGTTCACATTCAAGTTGATCCGGTATGGAAATTACATCGAACTTTCCCTGGGTGGCATTGTCCGCCTTACCCTGATCGATTATACGTACAGCGCACCCTTACTGGGATTGTATTCTGCCTCTTCCCGCATCGCTCTGACCGAAAGTACCTTGAAAACCCTGCCTGAACCCGATCTGGAATACGGAAGTCAGGCTGCCGAATAAAAAAAATCCACAATCAAACGTTTTTGATTGTGGACGATGAAAAAACTCTCACTATGAAAAAACGGATTAGCCTTACAATCGTTTTTTCGATCATTGCAATAATTCTTTAATATATCTTGAGACGGACGGACGGTCGAGAGGATCTCATTTCATGTCAGGTTCAGTCAGTCAGGTTTACTATGCATGAAGCGAAGATGCCCGATTTAACGTCTGTCCTCCACTATTCTCGATGAACACACTTTTTTCGCCGATCAATTGGCAACCGGTTTCCAATGTGCTTGTATTCGATAGACGGGGTCAAGTTCCAAAAGGTTGCATCGTTAAGGTTTTCTTAACGTTTTTTAACAGTCGCGGTTAAAACTGCTGGTGAGAATTACCAACCAATAAATGGGACTTCGGTCCCTCCGATTCAAAACCCAACATTGAATGCAGCTAGGAAAAGGCCATTTCAAAGGGAGTCTCCTCCTGGGAGGGGAAACAGAGGTGGGTTTACATACAGGTAAGTATTTTTATATATGTTAGTATCAGAATATCAAGGTTATTCTTATAATTATTAACTTGCTGACCGTGCTTTACAGTAAAAAATTCGTATTTAAATATTATCCGTCTTTTCCGGAGTGGGCACAACATTCAAAACCCAACCTTCAAAACCCAACACTCAACATTCAACATTCAACCTTCAAAACTCAACATTTCCTTCAGCCTACCCAATTCTCCCGGTCCAGACTCCGGTACTGAATCGCTTCGGCCAGATGTTCGATCTTAATGTCCGGCGAACCGCCCAGATCGGCAATGGTGCGGGATACCTTGAGGATCCGGTCATAGGCGCGTGCGGAAAGTTGCAATTTCTTCATGGCGGTTTGCAATAAGACCTGCCCGGCCTGATTCAACGTGCATATTTCCCGAACCATCCGGCTGGGCATCTGGGCATTGGCGTAGAGATCGGGCGTGCTCAGGTAGCGCTCTTCCTGGACTTTACGGGCGGCAATGACGCGTTCCAGGATCTGCTGGCTTCCGGTGCGTGGTCTTTCGATAGCGGTAAGTTCGTCAAACCCAACCGGAGTCACCTCGACGTGCAGATCAATGCGGTCGAGCAGCGGTCCGGAAATCTTATTCAGGTAGCGCTGGACCACTCCGGGAGCACAAACACACTCTTTTTCGGGATGGTTGTAATAGCCACACGGACAAGGATTCATGGAAGCGATGAGCATGAAACTGGCCGGGTAATCCACGGTGAGTTTTGCTCGGGAAATGGTCACCTTGCGTTCTTCCATGGGCTGCCGCATGACTTCCAGGACCGTGCGTTTGAATTCAGGGAGCTCGTCCAAAAAGAGGACGCCATTGTGCGCTAAAGAAATCTCTCCCGGCAAAGGGTTGGAGCCTCCCCCAACCAGCGCCACATCGCTGATGGTATGGTGAGGCGCGCGAAAAGGGCGGTGGTAGACCAGGGCGGAATTGGGAGGAAGAATGCCGGCTACCGAATGAATTTTGGTGGTCTCCAACGCCTCCTGAAGCCCCAGGGGCGGAAGTATGCTGGGCAGACGCCGGGCCAGCATGGTTTTTCCTGCTCCGGGTGGCCCGATGAGGATTACATTGTGCCCTCCCGCAGCGGCAATTTCCAGGGCACGCTTGATGTTTTCCTGCCCGCGAACATCGGCAAAATCGTGCTGGTAGGCTTCCTGATTGGCAAAAAAATCATCCCGGGTATCCAGGGCAACCGGTTGGTGATTGCCGGTACCTTCGATAACCTCCACCGCTTCACGCAGATTATTGATGGCATACACATCCAGATGATTGACGATGGCTGCTTCCCGGGCATTGCCGGTGGGGATCAACAGACCTTTGAATTTTTCTTTCCTTGCCTGAATGGCCATCGGCAGGACTCCGCGCACGGGACGTATCTGGCCGTCCAGGGCCAGTTCCCCCATCAGTACAAACTGATCGAGATTTTCTTTATCCACCTGCCCGGTAGCGGCCAGAATGGCTAATGCGATGGGAAGGTCATAGGCCGATCCCTCTTTACGGATATCCGCAGGAGCCAGGTTGACCACCAATTTCAGGCGCGGAAGACGAAATCCCGAATTGTTAATGGCCGCTTCGATGCGTTGCTCTCCTTCCTTGACTGCGCTGTCAGGCAACCCAACCAGAAAATATTTTGGTTGCTGCGCACCTCCTGCATTAACTTCGACGGTAACGGTGCGGGCATCCACTCCGAAGACCGCACTGGCATATGTTTTTGCTAACATGTGGGATCATTTAATGGAATCAATAATGATACTAATAATTCCGGAAATCCCGGCTTTAAATGAAGATGGATCGCAAGTGACCCGGACAACTCTGGTCACTTAAGTCTGCTTACGTGCATTATATCACTGATAATTCAGGGTGAAATCCCCTATTTCTACGCGGGTTTTCGGTTCTTTGTACCATAATTAAGTACGATGAAGATCAAGTTGGAACGAGTAAATGATGCGGTGCACTTCCGGGCTACGAATCCGGATGGCCTGACCATCGACATTGACGGCTCCGCCGAGGTGGGTGGTGAAAATCTGGGGATGCGGCCCATGCAGGCATTCCTGTCAGCTATGGTTTCTTGCAGCTCCATAGACATTGTCACCATTTTAAAAAAAATGCGGCAGGAAGTAACGAACTTCCGGGTCGATGTCGAAGGATTACGCGTGGATGAACATCCTAAGGTTTTCCATACGATCCATTTACATTTTTTCATTGGAGGCCAGGTCAAAGAAGAACGGGCACATCGGGCCATTGAGTTATCGTTAACCAAATATTGTTCGGTTTCAATGATGTTGAAAGAATCCGTCAAAGTGGATTATACACTAACGCTGGAGCCATGAAACAATTCGAGACCAGGGCAATCCGCATCCAGACTGAACGGACCCAACACCACGAACATTCCACACCGATATTTCCGACTTCCAGCTTCACCTTTGACGATGCGGAACAAATGCGTGCATTATTCGCTGAAGAGCAGGAAGGCAACATTTATAGCCGTTTTTCAAACCCTACCGTAAGGGAATTTGAGTTGAAAATGGCTTCTCTGGAGGGAACAGAAGAAGCCGTAGCGACGGCAACCGGAATGGCTGCCATTTACAGCACCCTGGCTACCCTGCTGGAACAGGGGGATCATGTCGTCGCATGCCGTTCGATATTTGGCTCCTCCTACCAGATCCTGACCCAGTATCTGGTCAAATGGGGCATCAGCCACACCTTTGTCGATGCCAAACATCCTGATCAGTGGGGCAAAGCCATTGAACCGGCTTCCAGGATCCTGTTCATTGAGACCCCTTCCAATCCCGGACTGGACATCATTGATCTGGACTGGGCGGCCCGATTTGCCCATGATCATGGAATGTTGTTGGTGGTGGATAATTGTTTTGCAACTCCTTACTTGCAGACGCC
>JAGQXC010000520.1 GCA_020436785.1 Saprospiraceae bacterium
ATCTGCTCACCCATACCGCGGGCCTGATCGAATGGTACCCGCTATTTTACCAATGTGACAACCGGCAGGACACCTACCGGCTGATTGAGTCACTTCCCTTGAAATACCCCGTCGGCGCCGGCCGGCATTATTCGGATTTGGGGTTCTGGCTGCTGGGTGAAATCGTCGAGAAAGTGTCCGGCGAGCCGCTGGAAGATTTTGTCCGGAGCCACCTCTTTATCCCGCTGGCTATGGAGCACACCGGCTTTTTGCCGGACACCACCTGGCCGATCGCTGCCACCTCCCTGGGTAATCCCTACGAATACCGGATGGTGCGCGATACATCCCTGGGTTTTACCGTACCGGGCCTGGATCCCGATTCCTGGAATGGTTGGCGTCAGTACGTCCTGGTCGGAGAGGTCAATGACGGCAATGCCTGGTACGCCGGACGCGGCGTCTGTGGGGCTGCCGGCCTCTTCTCCACCGTTGAAGACATCCAGAAACTCCTCGATATGCTGATGCATAATGGAATGGTGGCTGGCCAACCATTCATTTCACCGGGCACCCTGAAAACTTTTTTTACTCCGGACAAATTCCACAATGGGCTGGGCTGGATGATGGATCCGTCCAATGCCTTCATGCGGGATGCCCCTGCCGGCAGTTTTGGCCACACCGGCTTCACCGGCACCAGCATTTGTGTGGTCCCGGAACAAGATCTGGACATCATCATCCTGATCAACCGGCAGAATGTAGGCTTGCAACCGAATGGCTCGTATTTTAATCCGAATCCGATCCGGGAAGGCATCTTTAAGGCCGTGATGGAAAGTACGAAAGGATAAAGTTACACCGGGGCCGTCGAGAAGGATGGAGCAGTTCACTTATAATTGCAGAAGGTTGAAGGTTGAATGACCGCCGCCCGGGGATCATTCTGACATAAGCATTACCGTGGAATCGGGTGCTATGTCATAAAAATCCTTAGTGATTACCAATAATTCACCACGTTGCACAGCTTTAAGAAGGCCAGGAGGTTCATATGAATACACAATCCGTATCATCCGTGAAATTCGTGGCTCTGACCCTCCGCGAATCTCCGTCAACCCTCTGTGCTGCTCTGTGTAACTACCTAAATCTTCAATCGGATCTTCCACCGGTTCAGCAACCCGGTGATCCCCACAATCAGCAAGGCAAACAACAGTGACTTCACCAATCCCAGGATGCCCGTCCGCAGCGCCACCGGCAATTGGATCGCCCAGATGCTCCACACCGCATAATAGACATAGGGCACCAGATAGGTGGTCAGCGTGCTGCGCCCGGCCGGTCGGATCCACCGGTACCAGTGGTCCCATTTCCGTACGTCGACCAGGTAATAGATGACTGCATAGGCCAGCAACGTGATCGCCGTACAGTATCCGATCCAGGCCGGCGTGGCCCGGATCTTGGACAATTCAAATGCCGGCCTCGTCAACCACCCGTAGACCAGCATCAGGACACTCATCAGGACCAGCACTCCGATGAACCGGCCATGATCCTCGGCAGCCAACCGCTTGTAGATGCTGGAAGCAACCACCCCGCCCAATACCAGGCCGACAAAAGCACCCCGGTCCGGCATCCACACAATCAAGCGCACTGCTTGCAGGAAATCCAGGTATCCGGCGAAATGGGCCAGATGAAAAGCAAAGAAGAATACCCAGGCGCCGATCATCGCCACCAACCTTCCCCGGAATGCCCAGTAAACCAATGCCGCATACAGGTAGGCCCAGCCGATCAAACCCAGGATGCCCCACCAATACCGGCGCAACCCGATCACCTGACCGGATTCGCCGCCGCGGTACAGGATGGCCAATACGATCAAAAGAGCAAGGCCTGACCCCTGAAAAATCAGAATCTTTCGCTTTGTCCAGCCAACCGGCTGGTAATCGTTCCAAATCAGGAAAAAAGCGATCGTCAACAGGATCTGCCAGAGGTATTTGGGTAGGACCATCGCACCGGCATAGATGTTTTCCAGATTCACATGAAAAAATCCCATAACGATCAGAGCCAGGCTGCGCAGTAGAATATGGGTGACCACTTCTCCCGAAGATTGTGCATCCATCCGTTTATCCAGGGCAAAGGGGATGCTCAGCCCGACAATGACCAGAAAAGCAGGAAAGATGACATCGGAAAATCCCATGGCATCGGCCTGGGTCGGCATGTGTTCCAGCCAACCCGGAACACCTTCCAGGGTCCAGAAATCATTCACCCAAATCATCAGGATCATGGTCAGGGCTCGAAGTACGTCGATGGAGCGGATGCGCCGGGCATCGTTTGTTTGAGAATCAGACATGGATTTAGGGTTTGATTGGTTCGGTTAAAATGCCCACACAGGTGGCGATGCCCTCCAGGAAATTCCCTAGCCGTAAATTTTCATTCGGGCTGTGGATGTTGTTGTCCGGATTGGGAATGCGCACCGACACGGCCGGTAAGCCCAGCGCCGTGATGAACGGACTGATGGGCTGTGACCCTCCCGTCGTCCGCATCAGTAAGGGTGGGGTTCCCAGCGCCCGGGTTAAGGCCTGATGGAGCCAGCCGCCAATCGGGGCATCAAAATCGGTGCGGTAGGCCGCGTAGCCCACTTCATAGTCAAAGGCTGCCAGCTTGGGATAGGTCGATCGTTCGTGATCGGTGGGGTTGCCCTCGACCAGGTGATACCCCTGATCCTGGATGAACCGGCGGATCGATTGCATCAGGCGTTCGCCATCGGATTCCGGAACCAGCCGGACATCGATCTCGGCCAGGGCAACATCGGGGATGATGGTCCTCACCGCATCACCGGTCCAGG
>JAGQXC010000521.1 GCA_020436785.1 Saprospiraceae bacterium
AGTCGAAACTGGAAAAAGGCCACCGCTGCATAGGCATCCGGATGTGGTTCCCATTCCAGGACCTTTTGGGCGAGTCCCAAACCATCCTGAAATACCGGTTTGTCGGTATCAAAATCCTGGAACTGCAGAAGTAGCTCAACGGCTTCGCGCTGAATGGCTCTTTTTTCGCTAATCTCATTCGTGGAATCGTACCTCATCTTGATGTTCGGAACCTCGGTTTGAATCAGCTTAAAAACCGTTTGCAAATTCCCGGTTACCCGGGCATAAGCAATCTTACTGTCGCGGATCATCCGTTGGGTTTCCAGGTTGGATTTTTCGAAAGCCGTGGCCCATTGTTCCAATTTTTGCCAGGCCTGTTCGGCCGACAGGCTATCGGCCTGGGCGGCTGCCCTTTGCACTTCCCGGAGAAGCTGATCCCGGTTGTTTTCATACCAGATCCGTCCGGCGAAACTGTATTTCTCCGGGGATGACATCTGGCTGGTGAATTGAATGGATTGATCCCATTGTTCCGGGGTTAATGAAGTGGACCAGAGCGATCTGGCAGCAAATACCGGCAAATCGGCGTGACCAACCGTATCCAGCCAGGGAGCGACCTCTTTCCAGACATTGGTATCACGCAGTTGTAATTCTTCCCGTTGCAGGACATAACTACTAAGCAACTCCGGGTCCCGGTCTCCCAACGCGTATTTTTTATACGTGATTGCAAAGGTTGGGTTCTTTTGGACCACTGCCATAAAGGCTTGCTTTTCTTTTTCTTGTTGCTGCAGCAAGCGCTGGTAAGAAATGTCCTCTTTATATTTTTGCGCAATCTCCGGAACATGACTTGGATCGGCCACCGCCATTGATTCGTCCAGAAATGGCTCGGACGGTCGGTAACCAGTCATTTTATGAACCACCTGTCCGTTGTAATCAAGAAATAACATGGTGGGATAAGCTCCGATCTGGTATTGATTGGCCAGACCTATTCCTTCTCCACGCTCGGCATCCACTTGGTAGTTGACAAAATGCTTATTGAAAAATTCTCCTACCTGTGGATCGGTGAACACATTTTGACTCATGCGCTTACAGGGACCACACCAGGTCGTATAAACGTCCATAAAAATGAGTTTGCGTTCGTTCAGCGCCTGCAACCGGATGGAATCCCAGCTTGTTGAGGCAAAGCGAATCCCTGATTGACCGGATAGGATCCCGGCAAATCCTGAAAAAATGCAAATCCAAATGTACCGGCTAATTGATGTTGGCATCTTTTACCATATTTGTAGAGGCAAAGGTAGATGTTTTTGGGTTTCTCTGTTTTAGATGCATCCCCGGAAACGTATCTTTAGTTTGGAAACGAGAAACGATAACATCATGGGCTTTTACGAAATTCTGCGACATATACATTCCGGTTGGAGGTGGATCATCCTGATATTGGTCATCATTGCCATTATTCAGGCCAGTGTACAAATCCGGCGCAAAGCCAACTATGTGTTGACCAGACACCGGAAATTTCCATTGTGGAGTATGATTGCTGCGCATATCCAATTATTGCTCGGATTGATACTGTATTTCATTAGCCCTAAAGTGCATTTTGGTACCAACACCATGTCGGATCCTGTGGCCCGCTTCTTCACCGTAGAGCACGCCATTTCCATGGTCCTCGCCATCATTCTGATTTCGGTTGGCTTTTCAAGGGCCAAAAAGCAATTAGATACACCCGGAGGCTGGAACCGGATCTTCTGGTATTATCTGCTGGCAATCCTGCTGATCCTGTTACAGACGCCTTATCCTTTCCAGGAATATGGTGCTCATTGGTTCTAGACCAACAGAATTCATTGACAGCGTAATCAATTACCATATTTTTTGTAACGTCCGGAAGGTCAGGACGTCACTCCTTCCCTGATCATCCGTCCTGGGTTTGTCATTTTGCATTTCAGCATAAAAACCTTCGACACCTCCCCAAACCGTCTGCATCATGCCCAAAAAACGATCCTTCATGATTTCCGGACTTTGCTCTCGAAAGGATTGGGTCATTTGTACCTGTGACTCCGCTACGGTGGGTTCTCGCCAGGGGCAAGTGATGACTCGTAATCCTTTACTGGCAAAATAGGCTGCCGTAGGAACTGCTTGCTCGTAGTGCCAGTCACAGATTATCACATCCTTCGGAATCAGGTCTATGGCCCGGGCCGTATTGTTCATGGAGGCCTCCCACATACCCAAACCAGTAAGTTTTCCATCGATCAAACGGTCACCCCAGATCCATAATTCCTTACCCAGGCCAGATAGGTGTTGGTCAATTCGCCGTACTTCCCCGGCAAACAATTCCGCCGGATCCATGCCATTACACCGGGGGCATTGTTCCTCACCCAGGTAAAAGACCTCATCCATGCCAGCATGAAATGCATCGGCTTCAAAGACATCCAGAATTTCGTCAACGAGGTCGAAGACGACTGCATGAACTTCAGGATGCAGAGGACAATAACTTTTACAATACAAACCATCCGCATTTGGCCAGACATAATGTTCCGGAAATGCTACTTCCGGAGTCTCGTCAAATTGGGGATAAACCTCCAGCAATTTTTCCGATGAACTGTGCCAGGATTGATGTCCCAGCAAATTGATCTGGGGGATAATACGGATGCCTTCCTGACGGCAAGCCTGCACGATGGACTTGACTTGCGAATAGGTTAAGGTCGATTCATTCCTCAATTCCGGATGTGAGGTGTAAGCATAATTGTAGTCCACCCGCAGCACCAGCGTATTCACCCGGGCGGGAGCCAGGATGTCATGGACAAATTGAATAAACGGTTCCACCCGTTCGGTCGATGGTGCACTGATGCAAAATCCACGCACCGGAAAATTAGACGTTTCCTGTCCATTCGCGCTGGTCAAGGTGAAAAACAGGATACCAAACCAGCTTAACAACAACATCCTCTTCATAATAATCCCGATTTGAAATGAAAAATCTCAACGAACCAATCATGTAAGGTACACAATAACAAATGGTTTAACGATCGGATATGATCTTGATTCACCGGCAGAAAAAACCGTCTTCTGCGTCGCTTTGATCAGTCCGCTGGATTCCGGATCATCAGAGAAAATTGTTGACGACCATGCTGAGTGAAATAAGGATAGATCATTTCGATCAGGATCCGATGGTAATGATCAACCAGCTCCTTGTTCATTTCCGGGTATAGCGTCGCCGCTGCGGAGATCCAGTAATCGCCTAGAATCTGCATTCGTTGATAAAGATGTTCATATTCCGACGGCAATTCGGCTCCACGCATCCATCCTTTTTGTTGCAGTTGGATGAACAAAGCGGTGAACTGAGCTTCACGGATGACCTGTAATTGTTGATAACGCTTACGGATGTCCGGGTAGGTGCGGAGAATGTGGACGAGATCGATGAGAAAAAATCGATGGTTGTAAAATAGTTGCATGGATTGTCTGCTTACCGAAAAAAATAGGTCCAAGAGCCCGGCATGTGCGGCAAAGGACTCCATCATCCGGTTCATTTGTTCCACCAAATCCTCATAGAGCGCCAGGATGAGATCTTCTCTTTTTTGGAAATGATACGTCAGATTTCCCAGACTGATGCCCAACGATTGAGCAATCTGCCTCATGGTAATGGAGGCGACGCCGCGTTCATTGAATAATTCCCGGGCTTGTGCGATTATTTTAATTCGGGTATCCATAGTACACTTGACCTAATTTAGATTATTTAGTACATTTGACCTAAATTTACAAAAAATGCATGTAATCATCGCCGGCGGCGGCATTACCGGTTTGACGACGGCCCTCGCCCTTGAGAAAATGGGAATCTCTTATCATGTGTACGAAAAAGCGCCACAACTGGCGGAAGTAGGCGCGGGCATCTGGTTGGCTCCTAATGCCAGAAAAGTCCTGGATTGGCTAGGCATCGGCGAAGAGATCCGATCGGCGGGTATGCTTATCAATGAAGTGGCGATTGCCAACGAAAAGATGCAAACCCTGCGGCCCTCTCTGGATGATACTTTACGATCGGGTGACATCCAACTAATCGCCATACATCGCGCCCGTTTGCAGGAAATCCTTTATCAACAGGTCCCTTCAAACCGAAAAACGTTGGGTGCAAGTTTGAAAAATCTTCACCAGGATGCCGACAAGGTGCGGGTCCATTTTAGCGATCGGATCGTCGAAGGAACCCACTTGTTGGGAGCCGATGGCATTCATTCCGTAGTTCGAGCGCACCTGTTTCCCCAAGCACAACTTCGTTATTCCGGTCAAACCTGCTGGCGCGGGCTATCACCCATTCCATTGCCTGAACCCTGGACCCAGGCAGCCCGGGAAGCCTGGGGACATCACCGCCGATTTGGCTTCACACCCATCGCTCCGAATCTGGTCTACTGGTTTGCCGTCATGAATGCTCCTGCCGGAGGACAAGACCAGCCGGAGAACGTCAAATCAACGTTGTTATCCGAATTCTCCGCATTTAGCGAGCCCATGCATATGCTCCTGGAAGCGACTCCCGGTGCCAACATCATTCGACACGACTTATTTGATCTCAACCGCCTGGATCATTGGCATCAGCACCGGACCTGTCTCTTGGGAGATGCCGCTCACGCCACCACACCCAATATGGGACAAGGAGGCGCTCAGGGTATGGAAGATGCCTATTACATCAGTCAGGCCCTGGCATCAGACAGCAATCCCGAACAGGTATTTACAGCCTTTGAAAATCGCCGGCGTACCAAAGTGGACTACATCGTCAACAATTCCTGGAGGATGGGAAAAATGGCACACCACAGCCTGGGACAAGCCATCCTGAAAACCATCCTGAAATGGACTCCTTCTCCGGTATTGACCAGGCAAATGCAGTCCGTTTATGCCCTGGATAGTTAAATCCGGACACCAATCATTCAGCACCCGCATCAATATTCCTTACCTTAGTCCTCACAGCAGAATAAAATGATTATGTGGAAAACCTGGATGATTAGTTTAAGCTTGGTACTGGGTTGGTCCCATCCGGGAGTAAATCCGGTTCCCGTTGAATCCCTCATCGAAAAAGACCTGCCCTATCTTGCCGAGTTTTATAAATCGATTCATCTGGATCCGGAAATTTCGTTGCAGGAAGAACGTACTTCTCATAAACTGGCAGAAGCCATGCGGGATTTGGGTTTTGAGGTGACCGAAAAAGTCGGCGGATATGGCGTCGTGGCCATATTGCGCAACGGGGCTGGACCGCAGATACTCTACCGGACCGACATGGATGCTTTACCCATGTATGAAAAAACCGGACTGCCCTATGCAAGTTCCGTTGAAATAATGAAAGATGGTTCCACCGTCGGTACCATGCATTCCTGTGGACACGACATGCACATGACCACCTGGATGGGCGTAGCCCGTACCATGGTGCAAATCAAAGATCAATGGCAGGGCACCTTAATGATGATCGGGGAGCCCGCCGAAGAAATTGGTGCCGGTTCCAAAATGATGCTGGACGCCGGGCTGTACGAACGCTTTGGGGTGCCGGATTACGGCATTGGCATCCATTGCAGTCCCACCTTGCCGGCTGGCCAGATGGGTTATGGCAAGGGCTATACGATGGCCAATACCGAATCGATTGATATCAGGATCTTTGGCCGAGGTGCTCACGGAGCGTCTCCTCATCGATCTATTGATCCCGTGGTCCTGGCTGCCGAAATGGTGATGGACCTGCAAACCATCGTCAGCCGCTCGGTTCCTCCCACCGAATCGGCCGTGGTCACTGTAGGAGCCATCAAGGGAGGTACGGTGCACAATATTATCCCTGACGAAGTCACGCTGCTCCTCACTGTCCGCACCTTCAAAGAAGAAATCCGTCAATTGGTTCACCGGCGAATCAAAGAAATTGCCCGTGGCGTTGCGGTTGGCGCCGGACTTCCTGAGGATAAAATGCCCATTGTAACGATACCGGATGTCTTTACGCCCGCCAATTTCAATAACGGAGACCTGGTTGACCGTCTTCGCCTTTCCGCCGGCAAAGCCATCGGAGCCGATCAGGTGATTGAGACCGAGCCCTTAACAATCGGTGAAGACTTTTCCCGCTATGGGCAAACGTCCGATCATGTCCCCACCGTACTGTGCTGGCTGGGCACTGTTCCGGACGAACGGCTGGAAACTGAGGATCTGCCCGGTTTGCATTCTCCCTATTATTATCCGGCCATCGAGAAAAGCTTGCAGACCGGAATCGCCGTGACCGTGCAATCTCTGCTGGATTTGATGCCGGTCAATTGAATTCATAGGCGAATTGAGGATTGGATTTGGTCAATTTAGCCATTGCAGCCGGCGGCGAATCCGGGTTGGAAATAATTTTTAGGACATTGATTTGGGTTGGGAACAGTTCCATCAGAAAATCCGCCCGAATCTGCACAGTCCCCGGCCTGGTGGGTGCTTGCAAGTTAAACCTAATCCACACCGCGTCCCCTTCCCGGTGAATTCCCTGCCAGATTAACGGCGATTCGTGACTCCCCGTGC
>JAGQXC010000522.1 GCA_020436785.1 Saprospiraceae bacterium
GGGGACTGATCACCATCCTGCTTTTTTTTGCGATACCTCACGAACTGACCGTACCCGCTTTTAAAAGCGGCATCCTGCTCTATGTCATCCTGATCAGCAGCCTCCTCATGACCTGGGCTTTGGTCCGACAAAATCGCACAATTGCCGGCGACAAACAGCCCCGGGAAAGTCAACCAACCCGGCCACCCGGTGAAACGAAAACGAATGAGAACAAGGAGCCGGATTCCAACGCCCCCATCTATTGATTCTCCCGATCGCATTAAAAAATAGTATCAACAGTAAATCCTATTCCTAAGGATTTCGTTATATAGGTATGACGAAAGCTACAACCAAAAAACGCCGGTATGGACGTATCGTCCTGGGAGTATTCGGTGCTTTGATCCTTTTTATTCTCCTGGCTCCACGCTTATTTAAGGGTAAAATACTTGAACGGGTAAAACGCAAAGTGGACGCCCGGACTACGGTGGTTTTAGACTTTGACGATGTGTCTCTGGCCTGGTGGAAACATTTCCCTGACCTTTCATTGGTCATCGATAAAATCAAGTTACAGGGCAAAGATACCTTTGCGGATATCACCCTGTTTCAGGCGGAAGAACTGGGTGTGGATTTTAATTTCTGGGATGTGCTTCGCAACCAGGATTCGATCCGGATTCAGGGCATTCACCTGGAACAACCGAATCTGCGTATACAAGTATTGGAAAACGGACTGTCTAATTACGACATCACTGGATCCGCGCCGGATTCTGCGCCTGAATCCACTAACTCATTTCGCCTGGATCTCCAACGTCTGGACTGTCACAATGGATCGTTGCAATACCGGGATTATCAACAAGATATGTATTTGCGTCTGACGGGACTGCAACAGGATGGTTCAATCACCTACGAGCAGAATCTGGTGAATGCGGGCGTGGATGCCCGGGCGGACAGCGTGGACTTTGTTTACTCCGGTGTCCATTACCTGTCCAATGCACAGGTTATCTGGCAAGGACCGGTGCGTATGGATCTTGACGCTGAAAAATATTCATTCGATCAAAATGCCATCACCATCAATGCCCTGCCGGTGGACTTTAATGGTTGGGTTGATCTGCAACCTGAATCCGTTGACATGGATCTGGCGTTCAAAACCCCAAGCAGTGATGTCAAACAAATGTTATCGTTAATTCCCGGCGCCTATCACCACTATTACGAAGGCATCCGTGCAACCGGCAAAGCAAACCTGGAGGTTACCTTGCAGGGCTCTTACCAGGACGGAGTGTCTTACCCGGCCCTTCATTTGGCAACGCAGGTCAGTGATGGCAAAATTCAGTATGCCGGAGCCCCATTTCCAATCGATCAGTTGAAGGTGGATGCCGAGATCAACACCCGTGACCCACTTTACAATACTATTGATGTTGACCTGAGGGATCTGCATGCCGTGGTGAAAGATTCTCCCCTGGATGGACAGCTTGCCCTGCGATCCACGTCCGCGGATGTATTGACCAAAGGGCACCTGAAAACCGATCTGGATCTGGCATCATGGATCGAAGCCTTCCAGTTACAGGATAAATACCCACTCAGGGGGCATGTTGCCGGTAACGCAGAATTTGATTTCAGTCAGTCGGCGGTCCTCGCTAAACGATACCAGGATGTGCGCTTCTCCGGCTCGTTTACCGGCAAAGATCTGGCAGGTCAATTGCCCGGCTACCCGGCCTTCGCGGTTTCCCAGGCTTCGATGCAAATGGATCCGGCCAACATTCATTTGATGGTCCGGGAGGTCAAAGCCGGTCAAACACAAGGCAGTGCGGACCTGCAAATCCGGGATCCCCTCTCCTACCTGACTGGTGGCAGCCGGACCATTGTGGATCTGGATCTTGCCCTTTCCCGGCTGGATCTTAATGAATGGACGTCCACCGATGAAACCGTGGCGGTTGCAACGGACGAAAGCTATGTACCCGCATTCACCCCGCTGCCTCCGGTCCGGATCAACTGGAATGCAAACATTGACCAGATTGACTATGCGGACTATGATCTTAACCATCTGGTTTCCACCGGTCACTATCAGGGTGACACCATAACCCTGCAACAGACCTCCTGCCGGCTATCCGGCGAGCCCGTCCAACTGTCCGGTACCTTGCGTGGTCCCTATCGCTGGTATGGCCTGCCAGGCAGTTCGTTATCCGGCGAACTTGCCGTAGATGCCGGAAAACTGGACCTGAATCCCTGGCTGGCGGTGGACACCACTTCATCCAATGCATCCCCGGATACCAGCCAGTCCACGGAAATCCTTCCGGCAAATGTCTCTTTGAAAATCAATGCAGCCGTCGATGAATTGATCTATGACAAATACCATTTGAAAAAGAGTTCCGGCGTGATCGAATTGTCGGACCGCGAATTGTCTTTTACCAATATGAAGACCAATCTTTTGGGGGGTAACGTGGATTTCGAAGGACTCTATTCAGAACAGGGCGAGCATCCCGAGTTTGATCTGAAGTACGACATGCGCAAGATGAAGTTCGCTCCATTATTTCAAACATCCTCTACCTTCCGGAAACTGGCCCCTATTGCCAACTACATCGACGGCATTTTTTCCAGTACGCTGATCCTGTCAGGAAAATTGGGTGACGGATGGATGCCTATCTGGGACCAATTGAATGCCGCCGGATTTCTCGAAACCGAATCGGCTCGCCTGCAAAATTTTGATCCCATCCGGGAAGTGGCCAACCGGTTGCAAATCAAAGAATTGCAAGACATTTCCTGGAAAAATTCAAGAAACTGGTTTGAAGTCGTCGATGGTGCGGTAACCATCAAACCGTTCACCTTTGACTATCAGGACATGCGCTTCACCGTGCAAGGACACCATCAGATTGACCAGGACATTCAATACCAGGTCTTGTTACGCATCCCCCGCACTTTGCTGACCAAATTACACCTCGATCAACCGGTGAACGCCGGCGTGCAGTGGTTCCAATCCCAAGCATCCAAATATGGCGTAGAAATTGGTCAGCTGGACACGGCCTATGTGCGTATTCAGTTTACCGGAAAGATCACCAAACCGGAAGTAGCCCTGCAATGGGTCACCCAAAATGGTGAAACATCGGCGGGCGAAGCCCTCAAATCGCAAGTGCAATCAGAAATTGAACGCGGTAAGGACACCCTGGTCCAAAAAGGGGAAGAAGTGCTGGATAAAGCCAAGGACACGCTGGCTAAAGTCATTGACCAAAAGAGCCAGGAGGTGATTGATAAAGCTCAGGACAAGGCCAGAGAAGTTATCGATACCGCGAAAAATCAGGTGACCCGGCAGGCTCGTGAAAAACTGGACTCTCTGGCCGGTCAAAAAGTGGGCCAGGCCATTGACACCTTGCTACCACCGGGCCTGGATTCCCTGGGTGGGGCCAAGACCAAAGAAGAAATTGACAAACTCAAGAGCATCCTGAAAGGATGGGATCCGTTGAAGAAGAAAAAAAAATCAGGTGGAGGCAATTAGTTCTTAGCGGACACCCCACTCCCAGATGCCAAACTGAATTTTTTTATCCACCGGGTGACCACTCTGCTTGAGTGACAACAGGATCTGGCCCCGGTGATGGGACTCGTGGGAAATCAGGTAACCCAGGAATGCACTGGGATGTGGTTTAAATCCTTTCACCCGGCCCTCGGCCAACCCCCTGGCAAGCAGATCTGCCACCGCATTTCCACTTTTCTCAAGCGCAGCCGACAAAACGTCAATGTTAAGGGCTTGACCTTTTTCAAATTTGTCCAACGATTCCAACCGTTCCGGCATGCTCACCTTTAACCACATTAGCCGGACATTATGGATATGGGCAAATTGTTCGCCCACCGTTCGGCCCCTGGATGCCGACATGTCGTTCAGATGATCCTCCTCCAGAGAAGCCAACAGATATAAATTTATCCGGTTATGAATGTGCCATGTTTCAATGGCTTCCTCCTGCATATTGGCTTATTTTATTTATTAATCGAAATCGATAAGGATTGTGTGAGGAAATTAGCGCAATTTTTTCAAAGCCTGTACTGCTGTGGCCAAATCCGGATTTATATCCAATGCACGCTGGTAAGCTTTGCGTGCACCCTCCCGGTCTCCGGTCTTGAGTAAAGCTTCTCCCAGGCTGTCCCAACCATTGGCTACATTCGGAAACAATTCGGTATTCAGGCGAAAAACGTTAACCGCTGTCGCTTGCTCTGCGGGATTATCCGAATAGAGCAAATTGTATCCGACCTGATTCAAAACCATGTCTTTGGAATCATCCGGTGGAAAGTTCTGTGTCAATTCTCCGAATTGATCACGTACTGCATCGATTCCTTGATCCACCAAAGTGCGGTAGACAGCCCGCACCGCCGGCAGTTCAGGAGGCTTAACCTCTTTCCCTCGCAGGATATTCAATAAGTCCAGTCCGACATTTTCAGCCACCGGCTCATCCATATTGGCAAATACCAGGATGGTAATCTGATCCTTGAGCTGGGCATAACAAACGGTATTACTACCTTCGAAACCACCGGCGACGACGGATGCTCCTCCTGATGATCGTAACGTTTGCAAGTATGAATAACGCTCATCCATCTGACGGGTAGCATCATCCCACAATTGCTTTCCATAATAATAGGCCTGAAAAAAAGTCAGCATGTCCGCTACCGTGGAATAAGAACCTCCCGCCGCCGTCGCGGGTTCTTTGAGGTATTCATTATCCTCCAGATTCCCTCTCATGGAATATAGATATCCGATGGCGCGGTCCGGAACCGGATTCTGATGTTGCAGGTAAGTGTCAACCATCCCCAGGGGTTCGGTAATGCGACGATGAACCAGGTCGAAATAGGATTGGCCGGTAGCTTTTTCGGCAATTGCTCCTAGCAATACATATCCGGCATTGCTGTACGCCTGATCCGTACCCGGTTCAAACATCAACGGCAATTGACTGGCCATGTCCAACAGTTTCTCCGGTGTTTTTTCTTCCCAGGGCATATCCCAGTAGCCTTCCAGTTGATGATAGTCCCCGAATCCTGATCGATGATTCAATAATTGATTGACGGTTACTTTTGTCCGGGCTTCTGCCGGAAAATCCGGTAAAAATTTTCCCAAGGTATCCTCCAGGCGAAGAACGCCTTCGCTTACCAATTGTAAAATGACCACTTTGGTGAAGGCTTTGTTCATGCTGCCGATGTTAAACCGGGTGCTGGTTGTGATTGGAATCTGATTCGCACGGTCAGCCATCCCAAAGGCTTGGTGATAAACCGGGACTCCATGGTCCGCAATCAGTACCACCCCGGAAAATAAATCCAAATCGATGTATTTCTGAATTTGTGCTTGCGCCTTTCCTGGAAAAGAAGGGTCGTGCAAACGTTCTGACAAATTCGTTTGAGCTACCAGCTTCAGGACCATTAGACTCAAAATCAAACTATTGACCATCCAACGCATCACCATACGATCATTTTGTTGCTAGGTACAAATAATCCAATCCGTAGACGATCAAATGTGATCAACACGGAAATTTGTTGCCTCAAACCTGATCCATTTGGTAACAAATGATTTTACCGGTTTTCAGCCCAAAAAGACCGGGATTCCTCCCAAACAAGGTCTGGACAAAACTTAATCGAGTAAATTCGTGGAATGCGGCGAACTTATTCACTGGGACTGGAAGTTCTGCTCCATCTCCTCTTTTGGGTAATCACCACCTGGTTGATCGTTAGCAATTATTCGATTGAATCGGTCGAATACACCGTGGAAAATGATGTCGAACAATTGCAGATCATCCGCAACCCGGACATGATCCGGATGTTGATCATCACGTTGGTGCTGGCGGCGGTCCTGGTCTATGGTAACATCTTTGCTATCCTGCGATTTCAACAATTGAAAAAGCCGATCCGCGGAATCTTCCTTTCCATGTCCATCCTCGCCTTCGCCATCATCCTCCGTCTCCTTATTCAAACAGCATTCCAACGTTCGGGGCCGATGCTTGACAACCAGGTGAACCTGGGGATCTTGGGTTTTTATTTCGTGGCATCCACGGGTTATGCGCTCGGTCGCATAGCGTGGAAGGCATCCCTGGAAAGGGAAGCGCTGCTGGGAGAAAAAAAACAGGCTGAGTTATCCGCATTGCGCAATCAACTTCAACCGCATTTCCTGTTCAATGCTTTAAATAATTTACTGGCAATGGTCAATCAGGAACAAAATCCTGCCCTGGCCCAGGCCATTGATCAACTATCCCGGTTATTAAGACATATTGTTGAAACGAAAGATCCCATTCCGATCCGGGAAGAAATTAACTTTTTGCGTAACTATGCTTCCATGCAATTGCTGCGTTTTGCACCCGGCGAAGTTGATTTTCAACTTACGGTTAACGGGTCGGAAGAAGAGCAATTGGTGGAGCCGGGAATATTTATTGCTTTTGTTGAAAATGCATTCAAATACGGCGCAGAGCCGGAAACCCAAAGTGTGATTGAAGTTAATTTTGACTTAACTCAAAGGAACCGCGTGGGATTTCAGGTCACCAATCCGATCCATGCAGGCATTGAGCACGTATCCATGCATACCGGCCTTCAGGATGTGCAAAGAAGACTTGAACTGGTTTACCCGGGATTGCACCAACTGGAGATAGCTGCTACGAATTCATTTTCCATTCATCTAACGCTTATCACCGATGCAGGTAATCATCGTCGATGACGAACCCAAAGCCATTGAATTGCTGAGCAGTTATGTCCGGATGCTGAATGACCTCGATCTTGCCGGCACCTTCCGGAACGGATTAAAAGCTCTGGAATTCATCCACGCCAATCCGGTGGATGTTCTATTGCTGGATATCCACATGCCTCACCTCAACGGATTGAACCTGGCCCGGTTGATTCCCGCGCCTACCAAAATCATATTCACCACCGCTCACTCCGAATATGCCGTGGAAAGTTATCATCTCA
>JAGQXC010000523.1 GCA_020436785.1 Saprospiraceae bacterium
ATCCGCGACTGCAAAAAACCAACCCCCTATTGTTACGATGGCATCAGCACGGTGGTGATGAGCCCCAGCGGAGAGGTGGAGGTGTGGGCCAGTGACTTCGATGCGGGCAGTTACGACAACTGTACCCTGTCGGAGAACCTGATTCTGAGCTTCACCGAAGACGGCGAGACCCCGAGCTGGACCTATACCTGTGCCGACATCCCGGATGGTCGGTCCCAGGAGATCCAGGTGACGATCTGGGTGATCGACGCAGCGGGCAACAAGGACTTCTGTAGGACCACGTTCATCCTGCAGGACAATACCGGGAATGCGTGCACGGACAACAGCCCGTTGACGGAAAGCGGAGTAGGGAAAGCTAACCTTGGACAAACGGAAAAAGGACAAGGGATCAAGACGCCGGAGTTGTACCAAAATACACCGAACCCCTTCAGCGGGGAGACGATGATCGGCTTCTGGTTGCCGGAAAGTATGACCGCCACCCTCAGGGTGATGGATGTAACTGGTAAGGAGTTGTACCGGGTCAGCGGCAGTTATTCAGCGGGCAATCATCAGGTGACATTGGAAGCTGGTAGTCTGCCGGATATGAAGGGTGTGTTGTTTTATCAATTGGAAACTGAACAAGGCGTATTGAACAGACGCATGGTAAAGGTCAATTAATAGGAATGCTGACAACACGATAGTGTTCGTCAGTATTATCAACTGGAAACCGATAAAACCGTGCTCAATAAGCGTATGGTTCGGGTTAACTGAGGAAGAATTTTTGAGTAGGTACTGAATGCTGATCGTTCAGGCGGGTTTGGTTGAAGGTGATCACCTGCCATTACCTGGTCGGAAGGGTTCAACCGGACGCATTTTTAAGTATCGTGAACAGTCTTTGTTTGTAGAGCAGACAGGTAAGAGACCGTGGTTAACCTTACGGACTGGGTGCACTGCTGAAAGCAACGATAGTACTTAAAGGGCTAATGGTACATTTGGATAAATGATATATGTATTTTTCACATCCATCCTTTGTTATTCAGAGTCTATTCATTAGCTTGCACCATTGAATCAGGTAGATGATATTTTGCTGATTCAATTTTAAAACGGACCAATCGAGTATGATTTTTTACCTCCCGGCCGGAGCTTATTGTAAGCTACCTCTCCGTCAATACTTTATCAAGTACATGCCCTTTGCTTTCCTTCAGGATAATAGATCCTGATCAGACATTTCCTATTAGCTCCGTACCGTTGGTTTCTCCTTGTACTATGCGTGATGATTGGTCTTTTAGCTGGGTAAAAGCATTAAGACATGAAACTGACCGGTTCCACTTTTTGGGGTTTTAAATTCTGGCTGCTCATCAGTGCCATGGGTGCAGGTATTTGGGTTTATTCTAACCGGGAAAAATGGTTGGAACCTGACCAAGATCGCTGGGTGGATGGCGAATATGAAGAATTTGAAGGGGAAGATGAGGATGCCGGTCATCTGGAAGAACGGTCGGAGGACATTGCTTACATGGAATTCATGAAGACGCGGGATCTCAGCATGGACGCTATTCCCAAAGAGCGTCTGATGGATGCCATGCATTATCGTGATGAGATGATTGCGCAATTGCCAGGTACTTCATCGGCTCCGGTAGGAGGGGTAATGTGGGAAGAAAGAGGACCCTCCAACGTATCCGGGCGGATCCGGGCCATCCAGGTGGATGTCAGCGACAATACGGGGAACACCGTTTTAGTCGGCGGTGTTGGGGGCGGTGTTTGGCGTACCACCAATGCCCAGTCGGCCACACCAACCTGGAATAAGATCAATGACTTTTTCGATAATATTGCGGTGTCCAGTATGGCCCAGGACCCCAGCAATCTGTCGACCTTTTACTTTGGCACCGGGGAAGGCTGGTTTAATTCAGACGCCATTCAGGGTTTGGGGATCTGGAAATCTACCGACGGTGGCTTGACGTTCAGTCAACTGCCCAATACCAACAACAGCAATTTCTTTTTTGTACAGAAAATCGAAGTTGATGCCGGTGGCAATATTTATGCGGCAACCCGTGGATCAGGCTTGCAGTATTCCGCGGATGGTGGAACTACCTGGAACAATATCCTGACCAGTGCGACCATTCTCGGGTCCATGTCAAACCAATTTCCCACCAACCGGGTCGCCGATATTGAAATCGCAGCGGATGGGGATATCTATGTCTCGGAGGGAATTGGCAATGGCTCCACCGATGGCATCTATCGTTCTACGGATGGCGGCGCCACCTGGACTTTCCTTAACAATGGGTCCAACGGACTACCGACGACCGGCTATGAGCGGATCGAATTAGCGGTAGCCCCAAGCAATGCCAACCGGCTATATGCTTTGTTTGAAAGTTCCGGGACCCCGGCCTCCTGTATGGGCATTTATACCACGACCGATGGCGGCAACAATTGGACCTCCCTGCCAGTACCGACCATCAATGACAATGGCAACACCATTGAGTTTACCCGGGGACAAGCCTGGTACGACCTGATTTGTGCAGTGGATCCAAATAGTGATACCCGCTTGTTTATTGGCGGTGTGGACCTTATGGAAAGTGTTGACGGTGGTAACACGTTCTTCCAGATCAGTTCATGGGTTGGGGTTGGTGGATTTCAAACGGTGCACGCCGATCATCATGCCATTGAACTGATTTATGATCCCAATTACAACACCAACGGCCGTAGTGCCTACTTTATGTTTTTTGGCAATGATGGCGGATTTTACACCGGGTATAATGTAACCGGATTTAACCTGGCCCCCACCATCACCTTCAAAGGCAATGACCTGAACATCACCCAGTTTTATTCGACCGATCAGGACCCCAACGCCGGATCTAACATCATCATTGGCGGAACGCAGGACAACGGGACGCAATATTTTGATATGACCGGTATAGAACCTACCGTTAACGTAACGGGTGGGGATGGCGGATTTGCCCACATCGATCAGGATCAACCGGCTATCCAGGTGGGAGCCACTACCTATAATCGCTACCAGGTTACCAACGATTCCTGGGGTACCAAGACGAACGTCAATTTTCCTCTTTCCGGTAGACCCAACGGCATGTTCATCAACCCAACGGATTACGACGATACCAACAATGTGCTTTTTGGTTCTTACCGTACCCAATGGTATACCATGATCCGTGATGTGGGCAATACCAATGTCCGGGATTCCGGGATGGTGTCCCAGATTCCGAATGGTGACATCATCAGTGCGGTGGAAGTATCGCCCAACATCAGTGACCGGGTCTACTTCGGGACCGACAACGGTGCCATTGTCCGGGTAGACGCTGCGTCCACGGCCGCAGGGGGAGCCATCGCAGGGACCGTGATCAGTCCGCCAGGTGGGGGTTATGTTTCCAACATTGAAGTCCAACCGGGTAATGAAAATCACATCCTGATGACCTACTCCAATTACGGGATCAACAGTGTGTGGGAAAGTGTGGATGGTGGTACGACCTGGATTTCCGTGGAAGGTAATTTACCCGATATGCCCATCCGTTGGATCACGTTGTATCCAGGGTCGCCCTTTGTGGCCTTTGTGGGCACGGAGGTGGGCGTATGGTCGACGACTTTTCTCAATGGGCCCTTTACCGTTTGGGGACCCACCAATGGTGGACTGGCCAACACCCGCATCGACATGCTGAATGCCCGGCCTGCGGACCAGCTCTTTACTGCGGCTTCCCATGGGCGCGGTATGTTCCAGGCGGACATTCCATCCTTTGCTGATGTTGCTATTGCTAAATCGTTTGACAGTGTAACGGTCCTGCCCGATGGACACAGCCGGGCGTGGTTTTCCATCACCGCCTGCAACCTGGGTCTGGATACATTGGATGGAATTGCCATTCGCGATACGTTCCGGTTTCCCGATTCATACTGCGATCCGGTTTCCTTTTTTATCATACCGTCGTCAACTTACGACGATGATTTAACCTTTTCTGGAGTAGCTTTCAGCGGAACTACCTCGACCCTTTATGCCAACTATTTTGGAAGCGCTATGGCTCCCGGGGATTGCGATACGCTGGTATTTGCCGTTAATTTCCAGCCCGATCCTGGATTTGCACCTGCAGACAATTATGCGTACATCACCGCGACGGGTAGGAATACCCTGCAAATGCTGATGGATGCTTCCAATGTCGGATCCATTCCATACCCCGACAGCATGTCAGCCACGCCTTATTTCCTCCCCTCCGTCGATGTAGTCAAATGGGTAGACAGCGTTTACCTGGTGATGACGCCTCCGGATTCGGTGGGTAACTTCCAGGTAATGTATAAAATGAAGATTGCCAATACCGGCAATGTAGATCTTGATCATGTGACCCTTTACGACAATCTGGATGATCCGGCCTTGCTCGGGACTGGCTACATGGCTTCTATGGGCTTGCCCCAGATCGACATTACCTACCCGGCATCTCCCGGTTACAGCCCCAATCCTGCTTACGACGGGGTAGCAAATGATTCCATATTCCTGAGCAGTAGTGGTGTCACCATCCCTGCTGGTGACAGCATCGTCCTGTGCATGCGGATCATGATCAATCCGAATGCGGCCGGGGCTCCCGATACCCTTTACAATCAGTCCATTGCAACTGGCCGGGATCCGGTCTTCGCGGCAATGGTCTTTGATACCTCCGATTACGGAAGGAATGAACTGACCGATAACGGAGCTGGTGGTTGCAATGATCCCACTCCTCTGAACCTGGTGGACATCAACCTGTCCAAACAAATCCTTGCCGTTCGGCCGTATAATCAGGGTACCAACCCGGGCGATGTCCTGGTCGATTTCCAGGTCCTGGTCAAGAATAAAGGGAATGTGCCCATTTACGATATGATGGTGATCGATCCTGTGACGGCCAATCTGGGCGCGGCCCTGATCAGTGTCATCAATCCACCGGTGCTGGTCGTACCTCCGCAAATCGTACATGGGGCGCCGATGGATCAGATTCCAGCTGCCGTATCGCCTACCATTAGGACATTTCCAAAAGTGATCGATGGCAGCATGGAAGCCGATACGCTGGACCGGGACGAATTTCTGGACATCCGGTACACCCTGTTGACCAATCCCAATGCGTTGGCAAATCCAAGTTACACTACGCTGACCAACCAGGCTACCGCCATGGGTGATAGCCAGGTTGGTATGACTGTGGATACCTCGGATACAGGATGGGATCCGGAGAACCGGAATGCCGGTGCTTTGGGAGATTCCGGCATGGAAAATGATCCGACGCTGGTGACGCTGCCCATATTTAATATTGCCAAGAAAATCGAAAAAGTCTACCGGCCACTAAGCGGTGTGCCTGGTAATTTCGACGCCGTCTATCGCATTTTCGTTGAAAATACAGGCAATACGCCATTGGATAGCATTGTCCTGACAGAAGATATTGCTTCTGCTTTCGGACCTTATTTTGTCCAGGTAGTTTCGGTGACCATCGAGAACAACACTTCCTCCCTGCCTCCATCAGTGAATCCCGGCTACACGGGCATGGCACCTAATGACCGATTGTTGGTACCAAGTGCCGGTACCCTGATCTTTCCTGGCGAAGGATTCGAGGTTGTCTTGCGTGTTGAGATTGATCCCGATGCCGGCGGTTTGCTGTGTGATAGCCTGGCCAACCAGGTTCTTGGTCTGGCAAGGGCCAATGACAATGCCGGGAATACCATTCTCGATGCTTCCCTGCTGCCGATGATCACGTACGACAGTTCGGATGCCGGCATGTACCCGGAGTCGCTTAATCCGGACGATTTTGCGGATCGGGGCACCGGGAACGATTCGACGAGGATTCCCCCCTGCTGGAAGGATGAACCAGCTTGTCAGGACATGGTAAACATCAGTCTGGGATCCGATTGTCAGGTGATGATCAATCCAGGCATGATCCTGAACGGAGTTAGCTTTGAATGCATCGCCTTGTGCTTCTGGGAAGTGACCAGCATCAAGGATATGTGGGGCAAGGATGTGCCCAATCCGGTCACCGGTGACTACGCGGGGCAAACCCTGACCATTTCTGTCCGCAACATCATCACCAACAATGTTTGTTGGGCCAAAGCCAAGATCGAGGACAAGTTCCCGCCGCAGATTATTTGTCAAAACGATACGATCAGTTGCCTGGAATTGAATGGCAAGATCGATCTGGTGTTGCTGGAAGACAATTGCCAGTTGTTCCCGGCCACCATGGAAGTACTGGAAAAACAATGGACAGATCTGGGATGTGATGATCGGGAATTCATCGGTTACATGGCCCGGAAAGTCCGGGCAACCGATCCCTGGGGCAATTTCCGCGAATGCCGGGATACCTTGTTTGTCCGCAAAGAAACGATCGATAGTCTGGTCTGTGGTCCGGATACGTTGGTTGATTGTAATTTACAACATCAATTGTCCGACGGTACCTGGGTGGACGTGTTATGGACCAGCGGCAAGGATGGCTATACCTATCTGGACGATCAGGGCTATGCCCATCCGTGGCCGTCGGACGCCAGTGGCATTTTCCCGGCACCCTATCTGAAAAGTACCGTGCCTGGACAGGACCCCGGTTATCTGATCCCATTGCACACCGATGCTGGCCCCGACTTTAACAACTCAGGCAAATGCCAGATTGTCTTCGACTACGAAGACCACGTGATTCCTACTTGCGGTAAGGCCTATAAGATCCGCAGAGTATGGCACATCTACGACTGGTGCGGTGGTCGCGACACCTCTTGTGTACAGTGGTTTAAAGTGCAGGATAATGCCCCTCCCTACATCATGGAGGAAATGTTGGGTAACGTCAGATTGATTCCACGTGAATTGGTCAATGCTTCGAGGTTTATTCTTGGTGAAGCAAAAGACCTGCATGTAGCGGCGGATCCACACGACTGTAAAGCTGGATTGCAATTGGCGGATGTAAGGAATTACGTCGAACGTCAACCTGGTAAGACGTTTGCCTACGAATGCGATGATGACCTGACTTTGTATTATGAAGTGAGTTATGCCGATCCCAGCCATCCGGGTAAGCAAATCACCCAACAGGGTGATTACGATAAAGATGGAGGACATCTCTACCTGCCTGCCGGCTGGCATTATATTCTCTGGACCATCCGTGACCGCTGCTGGAATGAATTTACCTTCTGGCAACGCGCTTTTGTGGAAGATGTGACTCCACCAACACTGGTCTGTGACGAGATCACACAGGTGACCCTGGATCCCAAAGAATGCTGGGCCCGCGTTTATGCGAAAGACCTGGACGATGGCAGCCATGATAATTGTTGTGATAAACTTCATTTTGCAGTGGCCAGTATGGATTCGGTCAACTACTGGCGGCAATATTGGGAGGACTATTATGCTTCCTGTTTGGATCCTTATCTGTATCACCGGATCCAGGGAGCCATCGATTCACTTATTGAGGAATGGATCAATGTTTTTGTCTTTGATGATTACATCGATGTGAGCGAATGCGGTAGTGAGCAGTTGGTGTTGCGCGTGTACGAAGCTTGTGATTTACCTGCATATGATCCCCATACTTTTTACGGTGGAGAACATGAATGGTATTGGTGGAATTTATCAGTCAGATTTGCCCGATGGTATTGGTGGAAACTGGATGAATACATCCATTATGGAGACCCGCGTGCGCAACTTGATTGTGGTCTTTATATACTGGAATGGAATGCGGAATACGGAGCTAACTATGATAATGTATTGCCTGACCATGGATCCAAATCTGGCTTTATCTACGATTATTTCCCATTAACAAACCAAGCTGAAAATGATTGGAACAGCCGGGTAGGAACGAAGTATCCCACCGAAGTGAGTACAACTTTGCAATTATCCAGAATCAAGCGGTTTTACTTCCCGCACCTGTATAGCGACTGCATGATCGAGGTGCGTAAGGACGATAAAGTACCACCGGTGGTGGTTGCCCCGGATGACATCACCGTCTATTGCGACGGGGTCCCTTACTGGTGGGAGCTGACGAAGCTCTATGCCGGAGGTACGAAAAACGCTACGGTGACCGGCCATGGCGCGCAATACACCCATGATGTGTGCTGGAATGAAGATTATCTAACCAGTTATTGCAGCGATCCTTATGTCAGTGTGATCGAAGCGCCTTCGGGCACGGCAGCGCTG
>JAGQXC010000524.1 GCA_020436785.1 Saprospiraceae bacterium
CGGTACACTGCAACACACTGTCAATGGCTATCCCTGATGCCAGCGTCCAGGCACTCATGCTTCCGCCGTTAAAATTCAGGTTCTTGCGGAACCGGAATCCAGCGGCATTAATGGTTAATCCGCCTTCGTTTCCAGTAAAAGTGACATCGCCCAGATGATTGAACTGCATCGCCGCAATGAGAATGAGCGAACCCGAAATGTTGATGGTTTGCATTGCGGTGCCCACCAGCCGCGGCGTACCGGTAGCTCCCGTCCAATTCATATCCCGGCAATAGACATTGGGCGCATCCAGCGTGACCGTTTGACCGGCACCGGTAAAACTGTTTGCATCAAAGATGACATTATCGGCGCCCGAAGGAACTACATTGTGCTGCGAATTGCCGCCCGAAGTTGTGCGCCAATGGGTGATGTCGGACCAATTGCCATTGCCACCGACCCAGTAGTAATCGGCAGCCGGCAAGGCAGATGCGATGAAGACCAATAAGCATGTAATGATCAGTAACTTCAGGGCATTACGCATAGTGTTCGGATTTATCTCGTCAGCCAGGCCAAACAAATATAAACCGAAACCCCCTGATCGTCAAATTGTTAACAGGCTGATGGCCCAAGCTGGAAAAATCAGGAAATTCCGTTTGGCGGGATTTCCATTAAAAAGCCCTGCGAGATGGCCTGGTTTATTTGTACGTTTGAACCCGAACATGCCGTTGAGCACCACTATTTTAAGGAAATCCATTTTACCGGAAATAATAAACTTATCATGAAAAAAATCTGGTTGTCCATCCTGGGAGCGCTCCTACTGCTTGTTCTATTTATACTCATCAAGACACTCACTTTTAAATCCGATCGCTCCGAGGTATCCAAAGTAACACCGGTTGAAGTCGGGGACGAAGCCTTGTACAGGTTGCAAAAGGCCATTCAATATAAAACCATTTCCTATTCTTACCCGGGCAAACCCGATTCGACCGAGTTCACCGGATTCCATCAGTACCTGGCTATGGCCTTTCCCTTGATTGATTCATTCCTTGAAAAAAAAGTGATCCGGTACAGCTTATTGTACAAATGGGAAGGGAGTGACCCTTCGCTGAAACCGGTTGCTCTGATGTCCCATATGGATGTTGTCCCGGTGGATGAGGGTACCCTGGCAGACTGGGAAGCCCCGCCATTTTCCGGAGAAATAAAAAACGGGATGATCTACGGTCGTGGCACCATGGACGATAAGGTAAGCCTGATGGCAATCATGGAAGCCGTCGAAATGCTCCTGCAGTCCGGTTATCAACCCGCGCGAACGATCTATCTGGCATTTGGTCACGATGAAGAGATTGGTGGAGAACAGGGTGCCGGAGCCATGGCCGGCTATCTGGAAAGTCAGGGAGTGCGACTCGATTGTGTCATTGATGAGGGAGGCTTGGTGATGGGCGGCCTGGTTCCCGGATCGGACCGGTCTTTTGCCATGATCAACGTGGCCGAAAAAGGCTATGTCTCTTTCGAACTTGCCATCACCACCGAAGGGGGGCATTCCTCCATGCCGGCGTCGGATAATACCATCGGGTCCCTGGCGAATGCGATTACCAAATTGGAAGCCAACCAGTTCCCCTACAAAAACACTCCGTTACTCCGGGAGCAGATGGCCAAAATGGGTCCGTATTATCCGTTTGTACAAAAAATGGCCTTTGCCAACAGCTGGCTCTTTGGCAAACAGATCCTGAAGGTCCTCAATGCACATACCACAACGGCACCGACTATTTTTAATGGAGGGGTCAAAGACAACATTATACCCACCAGTGCCAGCGCCGTGGTTAATTTCCGGGTAATGACCGGCGAAACCACCGAAGAAGTCCTGCAACACATCATCAATACCGTGGACGATGACCGCATCACGGTCAAATCCGTTGCGAATAGAAATGAACCTTCACCTGTGTCTGATTACAACTCTGCGAGTTATAAAACGATAGAAAAGACCGTTCAACAGCTTTGGCCGGAAATGGCGGTTACACCGGGATTGATTAGTGGTGGTACGGACACCAAACATTATCAGCCGATCGCCGACAATGCGTACCGGTTTTTTCCGATCCGGGTCACCCTGTCCAGCATCACCGGCTTCCATGGCATCAATGAACATCTGGCAACGGAGAATTTTAAAGAGATCATTCAATTTTACCACCTGCTTATCCGGAATATGAACGAATGACATCCGGCATGCCGGCGGGTCAGCCAATTCAATGTTGGCCGGATTGAATGCATCCCTGGCTTACCAGGTTTTCGGCACCGGCCAACATTACAATAAGAAACAATTACCGGGAGGCTTTGCCTACCCAAAGAGAAAGCAAAAACCAGATCAACAAGGAGATCAGGTAAATAATGATTCCATATAATGTGGTAATCATCGAAACTTTCAATCCGCCCATCACCATGGCCGGTGAGACATCGCCGGCACCTTCGATGGCCTGAAAAGCCTGATAGAGTCCAATCAACTGCCCCAGGATACCGGTGATCATTGCAAATAAGCCAATGGATTTTCCATAACTCAATTGTCGCAATGCACCTTGAGCATCAGGATAATCGCCTTTACGAATGGCCAGCAACTGAACGACAAACCAGGCCAGCATCGCCAGGAATAAGAGGGTCAGCAATCCCATGAAGGGTGGTCCGCCCATGTAAAAGAGGTCTTTCATATAATTCGTTTTCGTGTTATAAATCAGTGGCTAATTTACGGCCGGGCACCCCCGTTAAACAAGGTCGAATCCGTGGCTAAACCGGTCGTTTGCCGATGGTAAGTCAAGAGCCTGAATATATTTCCCGAACTTGGCTGATAAATCGGTCAAATATGCGATTGAAATACCAAAATGCCGGTTATCATATGGCCTACTGGGTATTTGTGCTGCTATTTCTGACGGTACTCTTTGGCCGCTCCTGGGCCAATGAGACAGCGGCCTTTTATTTCATAGCCATGTTATTGCCGATTGTACTGGGAGCGAGCTATTTTTTCAATTATTTCCTGGTGCCCAACTATTATCTGACCAAACGATACTTCTGGTTCGCCCTTTACACCTTTTACACGCTGGTCGTTTCCATGTACCTGGAAATTATCGTGTTGATGCTCGCATTCATCTATCTGGGAAATTTTAGCTTCCACCAGTTAAACCCCAATGCATCGGATACCTTATTGCTCACTGCAGTTCTATATATTGTAGTCTTTGCCGGATCGTTTCTATTGCTTTTAAACCAGATCAGGGACCACCAGACGGTCATCCGGCAACTGCTTGAAGAAAAATCCAAAGAGGAAGATCCCTTTCTGGAAGTGATTTCCAACCGGAAAATGACCAAAATTCCCTTCAGGGACATCAAATACATCGAAAGCCTGTCCGACTATGTCCGCATCCATACCCGGCAAGATTCCATCGTCACCCGTGAAAAAATCAGCAAACTGGAGGAGGTATTACCCGGATCGTTTCTGCGAATCCACCGGTCCTTCATCATTAACACCGGGAAAATTACTTCTTACACCAGTCAGGAAGTATTCATGGACCAAATTCAACTGAATATTGGCAGAAGTTATAAAAAAGACGTGCTGGAAGCGCTGAAGAAAGAATGATCATCAGCCGTCAACGGCTTCAATGGTCATATCCATCCGAAAAGGAGTATATCCGGTAAAGTACAGGGATTCCGCGTCCAATTTCGGGAGTGCCCCCCGGAGTTGGGTCCATTGATGGTCGTTTGAACCACCGGTGATCTGGATGGCCTC
>JAGQXC010000074.1 GCA_020436785.1 Saprospiraceae bacterium
AGTATTCACAAACTGGGTCTGCGTGACATCGCCCTACAGGAACTGTACAAACTGGCCGAATTAAATAAGCTTGGTATCTTTAACGAATGGGAGTTCAATGAATGGGCTCATGGGATCACCGGAAAACCCATGGGCAAATCGTTTCAGGCATGGTCGGCCGCCGAATACATCCTCGCTTGCCATGCATTAAAAATCATTGACTAATCGCAAAAAAATCCGCAAAAAAATCCTTCATGGAAAGAATTCTTATGTTGTCCGTCCACGGTTATGTGGCGGCAGAGCCCGAACTTGGAAAACCGGATACGGGCGGGCAAGTGGTCTATGTACTGGAGTTGGCGAACCGCTTTAGCCGCCTTGGCGTGGGCGTGGATCTGGTCACCCGCCAATTTGAAGATCAACCGGAATACGACCGGGTCAACGAATTATTCAATGTGTGGCGGATTCCCTTCGGTGGGAAAAAATTCATTCGCAAGGAGGACATGCATGATCATTTGTCCGCCATGACCACCAACCTGCTAACTAAAATCCGCACCAATAAAATTCAATACGATATCGTCTATTCGCATTATTGGGACGCCGGCATCGTCGGTCAGAAGATCGCCGAAGAACTGGACATTCCGCATGTTCACACACCGCATTCCCTGGGTTGGTGGAAAAAGACCAATCTGGGTGTCGATATCAGCGCGGAGGAAATGGAACGCAAATACCGTTTCGACGAACGCATTAAAAAAGAGTACTTCGTGTTCCAAATGTGCAACCATGTCATTGCCACCACCATCCCGCAGACAGAACTGCTCAAAGAGCATTACGACGTGCTTGAGCGACGGATCACAGCGATTCCGCCGGGAATGGATGAAGGCCGTTTTTCGCCGGTACCGGGTGAAGAAGTTCTGCGACTGCGCCAAAAGCACGGCTTCCATGATCACGATGCCATGGCTTTGGGACGGATGGCCTATAACAAAGGTCATGACCTCTATATCCAGGCTCTGCCAACAATCCTGTCGATGGTCCCCGATGCCCGATTGATCGCAGCCATCGGCAGTGAAGAGTCCGCACAGGATAAAAAAGGCGTCGCAGAACTCAAGAAACTGGCTGCCGAACTGGACATCGCCGATAAGATCATCTGGCGTCCCTACGTTCCGGATGAAGATCTGGCCGATTATTACCGGTGCGCCGATGTATTCGGGCTTTCCTCCCGTTACGAGCCCTTTGGCATGGTGGCGATTGAGGCCATGGCCTGTGGCACCCCTACCGTCGTCACGGTTCATGGCGGCCTCTTTGACCTGGTGCGCTTTGGTCGCCACGCTTTGACCGCAGACCCCAACCGTCCCGTTGAATTCGGAACCATGGTTGCCCTGCCCATGCTTTATCCCAAGCTCCGCAAGGAGATTTTGGTAGGAGGCGCCCGTTTCGCCCGTCAAAACTTTGGCTGGACCGGCATTGCGCGCAGGCAGCTGGATATTTTCGAACAACTCATTGCAAAACACTCAAACCGGGAAAGCGCATTCTGATGGCCACAAATCCACTTCAACCGGAATATTTTTGAGCAGAAATCCGTTACAATTTTGATCTCTGATAACCGGCTAAATTAATTGTACATGAAATTACTTTCCAGCGTTTGGGTCCTTCTCACGATGCTACCTCTCGGGCTGTTGCCGGCGCCCGGCCTGAGTCAGCGATTGCCCACCATCACGGAACCCGTCGACAGCGTCTATTCCACCATCCTGGAGGAACAACGTTTCTTTTATGTCCACCTGCCGGCGAGTTATGAAACCAACGCTTCCCGCCGGTATCCGGTGGTGTATTTGCTGGATGGAGAAATCCAGATGGCCAATGCGGTGACGGTTTACGAGAATTATTACGGAGGGTTTCTACCCGAAATGATCCTGGTCGGGATTTCCAACCAGCAACATCGAACCCGTGACCTCACCCCGACTGCGATCACCACCAAATACGGGATGCCTTTCCGGGAAGAAAGCGGAGGCAGTGAACGATTTACCCAATTTCTGGAAAAAGAATTGATCTCCACCGTCGAAAGCAAGTACCGTACCACCTCCTACCGGACCCTGGCCGGTCATTCCTATGGCGGTCTTTTCACCATTCAGACACTGCTCCATCATCCGGAGCTGTTTGCCAATTACCTCGCCATCGATCCAAGTCTCGATTGGGACGATCAGGTTACCTTGACCCAGGCCAGAAGCATCCTGACAAACGAAAATTTTAAGGGTAAATACTTATTTATGTCGCTGAGTGGACAGCTCCATATGCAAAATCCGGAGGTTACCATCGACAATGTCCGGGAAGACACCACCGATTATACCTTGTTTCCCCGGTCTAATTTATCCTTCGCCGATCTGGCACACAGCAGCCGGGACAATAACCTTACCTTCGACTGGCAGTTTTATCTGAATGAACTCCATGGCACGGTGGTGCTCCCTGCTTTGATTGACGGACTTAAATCAGCGTTTAAGTGGTTCCAGATGGAAAACACTTCCCAATTCAATGACCCGGCGACGAAACTGGACATCATCAAATCCATTGTTCAGCACCGTACAGACAAACTCAAAGCGCATTTCGGTTATCCGGTGGCGCCTTACCCGGAAGAAATATTTAATATGCTGGGTTACATGAGTCAACAGATGCAGGACCGTGAAAAAGCCAAATATTACTTCTCGTTAGCCGTACAATATTATCCTTTCAGCACCAATGCTTACGATTCCCTGGCTGAGTACTACGAAGGTGAGGGCGATTTTGCCCAGGCGCTGGAACTGATGGAAAAAGCCTGTGCCCTCAGTGACGATACGCAATTGCGGCAACACCGGGATGCCATCCGGCAGAAAATGGGCAAAAAATAAACGAATACCTCTTCCACTACCATGAAGTCCGGGTATCGCAATTCAATGGTTGGTGATCCTTCATGTCTCTTTGGTACCCCGTTTTGGTCCATTGGTAATCGTCACCGGAGAATCTTTTTACCGGTCGGTTTAATCAGGTGATCTATAACTACCTTTACCGGGTGACAAATTACCGGCTGGCTCGACACCTCCTTTTTTGGTTGCTTTATTTGACCTGGCAAGCCTATGCCGAATATTTGTACAGTTTCAGCGCCGAAACATCCCTGGCATTGATGCAAAAAATAGCCGCATCATTCATTGTTGAATCCCTGCTTTTGCCGGTCAAATTAGGACTGTGTTATGCTACCGCCTATCTCATCAGAAAATCACTCTCAGAAGGAGAAAGACGAACCAGGATTTGGAAAACGGTTCTGTTAATCATCCTGCTGGTGCTCCTCTCGATCCTGGCCCATCGCTGGTTGAGCAATTACGTGGCCTATCCGGCTGCCCTGGGCGCGTTCGTGGATATCCCCTTTTGGGGCCCTTCCTATCTGGCCAACTCCACCATCGATATGATGACGGTATTCGGATTATTCAATGTGCTGAATTTTTTCGAACTACGGTCGGTGATGGTGCGTGACCGTGAGATTGCCCGCCGGGAAAAACTTGAAGCCGAGATTCATTTTTTGCGCAGTCAGATCAACCCGCATTTTCTTTTTAATACCCTTAATAATATTTATGTATTAGCAAAAAATCACCCGAAGCAAGCCCCGGACGCGATCCATAAATTGGCCGGTTTGTTGCGCTTTCTGCTTTATGAATCCACCCGGGACCTGATATCCATTGATCATGAACTGGAATTCATCAAGGATTATCTCGAACTGGAAAAACTGAGATATAAACCGGAAAAACTTGCCTTGTACACGACTTTCCCTGAATCATCAAGACAGTCGATTGCCCCCATGTTGATCTTACCACTGGTAGAAAATGCGTTCAAACATGGCATCAGTGAAAGTCAACATCAATCGTTTGTAAATCTGAAAGTTATCCTTAATGAAAGTCATTTGGAAGTCTTTGTTCAAAATTCCTACGAGACGATGGAAAATGCAAAAAATGCCGGTATCGGGTTGGTCAATTTACGCAAGCGTCTGAAATTATTATACCGAGAATATCATTTACATTTCACCGATGAAAACCAAGTTTATTCGGCATTATTAAAAATTAATTTATCGAGTTATGACCCGACTCTCATGCCTCATCCTGGAAGATGAACCGTTGGCTGCCGAATTAATGAGGGAATACATTGAACAAATTCCCTTCCTGAAATTATCCGGTATCTGTGAAGATGCTTTCAGTGCGGCGGCGGAATTGCAAAAACACAAAATAGATGTCCTCTTTCTGGATCTTCACCTGCCAAAAATCAAAGGATTTGATTTTCTAAAAACATTACCGTACCCCCCGATGGTGATTGTTACCAGCGCCTATCACGAATACGCCCTGGAAGGGTTTGACCTCAACATTGTGGATTATCTGCTCAAACCCATTGAGCTGCCCCGTTTTATGAAGGCCGTCAATAAATTAAAATTAAAACATCAAAACATGGCAGGGGAAGTCATTGCAAACCCGGAAGACCATGTCTATGTCTCCGAGAACCGGGCGATGATCCGCGTTAATTTTCAGGAAATATTGTACATCGAAAGCATGCGCCAATACATTAAAATCATCACCAGGTCAAAATCCATCTCTACGAAAATGTATCTCAGTGATTTTGAAAAACAATTGCCGGAATACTTCATCCGTATCCATAAATCATTTATCATTTCCAGACCCGCCATCCAATCCTATACGCACAAATATGTTACCCTCGAAAAGGATCACATCGTACCGATCGGCGCCGCATTTAAAGAAGATTTCATCCGCACCATCGAAGCCTGAAACCAGCTTTTTTTGCAATAACCAAATCCCGCTCTTTTCCTTCACCGTTTGTCCACCGCTGTCACCCGTTTCACCGATCGTACCCGTTGAAACCATGTTGGTACACTTTCCGGATAAATGCCAATTATTACCCGTAGAATGCGGTCAAATAATTTCGGTCATGAAGATCCATCCCTTCGTATTACTTCTTCCAGTCCTTGCCGGCATCCACTGTAAGCAGGATAATGCCAATCCGGAGACAGTCATCCGGGGCATGTGGAAAGCCGCTACCTTGAACATCACGGTAGGGGAGCAGTCCCTGGAGGTTCCCCTGATCCTGGACCCGGTACGCCTGGAAGCCGGCACCTATGAATACGGACCGGCCAATCAACGAATGACCGGGACTTATCAACTATCTGCTGACAACAGCCAATTGACCATTACCGGAGCGCAAGGAGATGCAATGGTTTATGAAATCATCGAACTGAATGACCAGGTGCTTGAATTAATGGCATTGCGCCAAAATGCCGGGGAAAGTTATTCCTCCGAACCGGGCAGGTTGGCACTGACGGCCATCAACCTGGGATTGCTACGAAAAAATGATGAACTTGATCAAAGCCAGTTGGCGAACTCGGAAATGACGGTCATACTTGGTTTTTCGAAATCGTAATGGCATCCTTCCCTGCTGCCCTGCGTACAGCCTCAATCAACTAATCCATCAATCATGTCAAAATTCATCCTAGTTTTTCTCCTTCTGGTAGGAACGCCGGCAGCTGCCCAATGGGAATATTTCGGACAAGAAGTTCCGACTTCACTGGCCCCCAGACCATTTGCCCCTTACCTGTTATCCGCCTCGGATAACGAGCGGGATTTCGCGATCGCCCCGGACGGCAAATCCATTTATTATACCATCCAATATTCTGCCAACCGATCGATCATCGTCTATTCGGAATATGCGAACAACCAATGGACGTTGCCAAGAAAAGCTTCTTTCTCAGGCGTTTATGCAGATCTGGAACCGGCCTTCTCCCTCGACGGATTACGATTGTATTTTTCGTCCAATCGCAGTGTCGGAGGCAATCAGAAGGATTTTGACATCTGGTATGTCGAACGGGTGGACGGCGGTCCCTGGTCGGAACCGGCCCTCGCCGGAGGTGGCATAAACTCCGCTGAGAATGAATTTTATCCATCATTGACCAGGACCGGTGATTTGTATTTTACGGCTACCCGTGCCGGCGGTAAAGGCGGGGAAGACATCTGGGTGTCGCGGTTCGAAAATGGCCGGTTCCTTACTCCCCAAGTACTGCCTGATGCGATCAATTCCATTCATGGCGAGTACAATGCCTTCATTGATCCGGATGAACAATTCATCTATTTTTCCAGTGATGGCCGTGCCGACGAGGTAGGTGGTGGCGATCTGTACATCAGTCGCAAAGACACAACAGGCAATTGGATGCCCGCCAGACGCTTGAATTTCAACACCGAAAAGCTGGATTATTGCCCCTACGTTTCTCCCGATGGTGCATATTTATTCTTCACCAGTGAAAGGGACCAGGAGAATCCCCTGCCTACCAATCCACTGGACCTGATTTCTGTCCTGAAGTACGTGCTCGATCCTGATAACAACAAAGGAAATATCTATTGGGCCAGGCGATAAACGCCATGGTCACCTGTGCTTCACAGTGATTAATTACCGCGCGTTAAGTCAAATGCGCTTTTCCAGAGGTTTCAGAATTCAAAGATGGACAATTACACCGCATTGCCGGTTTTCGGCCGGCGGTGCGGTCTTTATTAAACCAAATTCCTATCTTCAGATTTCACGAATAAAGTCCGGACCATTGAGCCACAACCTTCTGCGCACTTTTCTTAATCGTTTTTCCGTGTTGTCGGAAGCAGATAAAAAAGCATTACTTGAAAAATTAGTGATGCAAACATTTCCCAAGGGAACCGTCCTTCAAAAGGAAGGGCAAGTACCTGATCATTGTTACTATGTATTAAAAGGCTGTGTTAGACAATATCAAATCCTGGACGGACTGGAAAGAACGACCGATCTGTACACGCCGGATCATGGGACGGTGTCTGCCGACTGTTATGTCCATCGTTCACCCTCTTATTTTTACCTTGAATGCGTCGAGGAGACCCTCTTATTAGTGGGGGAAAGGGATCGTGACCGTCAATTGTATGCAGAACATCCTGTCCTCCAGCAAGTCATCCTGGATGTCATGCAAGCCGAGTGGCTAAAATCTCGAAAAAGCCTGACGCGTTTCAAATTTTCTTCTCCGGAAGAACGCTACCTCCATTTGATGAAACACCGGACCGACCTGCTGCACCGGGTACCCAACCATCAGATCGCCAGTTACCTGGGCATCACACCGGAGTCCCTTAGCCGCATACGCCGGCGCATCAGTCAGCGATCAAACGTTTAGTTAGTTTGTTCGCGCGGGCCAGCAACCAGATGGCTAAACCCAACTCCCCCAGGAGCATTGGTAACATAAACACCATCTCGAGGATCTTTTGTACCGGATCAAAGCCTGGAATCAGCAGGTGACCCAGATGAATAATCAGATACCCTGCACCGGCAATGGCAATCAGGTAGCCGAGGAGCCTGGGGATGTAACCGGAGCGAATACATAACGGCCCCAGGATCAACAGATGTACGCCAAACATTATTAATCCGAAGGACCAGATATCCCGAAAAGTGCCGACGTAATGGAGCAGATCATCAGCTTGTCCAGACTGTTCCATTGTCTGTAACGCCAGAAATAAAAAGCCGATGCCGGTACCGAGTATGGCCGCATAAACCAGACGAATCGACCCAGCCAGGAGCGACCACAGCCGGTGTACCGGCTTTAGCAAGACATACAAAGCCCATGCTACCACCACATCGGTTATCAGGATCAGTATCCATCCGCCAATGCCCTGACGCAACAATCCTTGATCAATCAATACGCCCCCATTGACGCCCCCGGTTTCAACCCGGGTGATGGCTCCAACGGAAAATACCGCAGCCAATGCCATGACCAACAGCGAGATACCTCCAATCAATGCGTAAGGTTTTAATTCCTCCTTGTCGTTTATACCGTTCATTTTGCCTTTCTTTCTTACAAAGATCACGGAACGGACGGGTCAATGCCATTGACTTAAGTTAAGTTTTATCCAGATGATGAATACCATAATTGGCGACCATTAAACTTAGTGGCGATTGCATCCGGAATGATCTATCTTTGGCTCCTTCTTTTTCCTCTTTTTAAACTTGCAGATCATGACATCGATTAACGTTTATCTGACTTTCAATGGCAACTGTGAAGAAGCCTTCACTTTTTATCGATCGGTATTCGGTGGTGAATTCAGCCATGTGGGTCGGTTTAACGAAATGCCATCCGAGCAACCCTTGCCATCGGTAGAAGGTGAAAAAATCATGCACATTGCCTTGCCTATTAGTGAAGAAACCCGTTTGATGGGAAGCGATACCGGAGGCGAGTGGGCATCGAAACTGGTTACTGGCAATAACTTTTCCATTTCAATCACTACGGATCGCAAGGAAGAAGCGGACCGTCTGTTCCAGGGGCTTTCGGTTGAAGGCCAGGTCACCATGGCGATGGAAAATACCTTCTGGGGTGATTATTTTGGCATGTTTACCGATAAATTCGGGATCAATTGGATGATATCTTGTAATCCGGGCCAGCCATCAGCCTGATCATCTGAATGCAGATTCCATGACCTTTTATTTCAAGTTGCAATTTCTCCGGTTAAAGCGGCTGCTTGCGGAGTCTGGTTTGCCTCCGGCAATCGGCATGATACTGCTGGTGATTGGTTTTGTAGTGGGTTCAATGTACCTTTTTTATAAAGTTGACTTTGCCTCCTGGGCTTATCTGGCCATTGCCTTGTTTGCCGTTGCACAGGCCGGAAATAAATCAAGAACGGATCAATTGCTGCTGCTTTTTCCCCGAAAAATGTACTGGAACATCCGAATCCGTGAAAACCTGTTCATTGCCCTGCCATTTGCACTCTTCTTGGTTGCTCAGGTTCACTACCTAACCGCTGCCGGATTACTGGCACTTGCTTTGTCCCTGGCCATCGTACCATTTCCTAACCTGTTGCGTTTCACCTTTCCGACGCCATTTAAATGGATTCCTTTTGAACTGCCGGCCGGTTTTCGAAAATCCTGGTGGATATTTGCTGTGGCGGTCTTTTTGCTGGTGAAAGGCATCCAGGTGAACAATTTCGGGCTTTCTTTGGCGGCCCTGGTGCTGTCGCAACTTGCTATGATGTCCTTTTATGCCCTTCCCGAGATGATTTATTATGTCTGGATTTATGCACGGAGACCGGGTCCATTTCTATTTCACAAAATCCGCCTGGCCTGGCTAGGGTTAAGTTTGATTACAGTTCCTTTGGGTCTGGTTGTGATCTTTTCGTTTCCGGAACAACTGGCTGTCAGCGCCGCAATTCTGATCCTTGGTTATCTCTTTGTAGCTACCATGATCCTGGCCAAATATTCTGCCTTCCCCCGGGAGATGAGCGTGCCGCAAGCATTGCTTTTTGGGCTTAGCGTCTGGTTTCCACCCATGTTGTTGATCATGCTTCCGGTCTTTTATCAGCAAGCAGTTCGTCAATTGAATGCCATCCTTCCATGATCCGGTTGCATGAAATTTCCAAAGCGTATGGCAATCATCAAGTCCTTGACGGGATCAATCTGGATCTTTCCCCTGGCCACGTCTATGGCATTGTCGGCGAAAACGGCGCCGGTAAGACCACTTTATTCCGTTGCATCGCCGGGTTAGAACCTTGCCAGGGCACCATCCAGGCTCCTACTCAACCACTGAAGGATCATACTGGCTTTCTGCCAACCAACCCCGAATATCTGTCGCGAATAACCGGCTGGGAATACCTGAAATTGATGTCCATCGCCCGCGACCTCAGGGAAGACGACTTTGCGGCCCAAAATGTTTTTGATTTGCCGCTGGATCAGTATGCCCAGACCTATTCGACCGGGATGAAGAAAAAGCTGGCGCTGATGGGCATTTTATTACAGAAGAATGACCTGTTTATTCTGGACGAACCATTCAACGGAGTGGACATTCACAGCAACATGATCATCCAGGACCTTATCCGCAAACTACGGTCGCTGAAAAAAATAATCCTGATCTCCTCCCATATTTTTGCAACACTTCAGGAAAGCTGTGACAGCATCCACTTGTTGCAAGCAGGGAAAATTGCGAAATCCGTATTACCTGAAGATTTCGGTGTCCTGGAAGAACAGATGAAAACCTTTGTGGTGGGTGACCGTATTAATCGAATCCGCCTCGGTTGATGATGATAATGAACCAACGAATGATCGCTTATTCTGATGACCTGCGTCCCCAATTGCTCACCGTGTGGGAACAATCGGTGTTAGCCACCCACGACTTTTTAAAACCGGCTGACTTTACCGCCATCCGGGATCTGGTTCGAACCATCGATTTCAGCCAATTTCAGATCTTTTGCACCATGGATGAATGCACATTGACCGGGTTCGTCGGCGTCCAGGGTCGCAAGGTGGAGATGTTGTTTATCGACCCCAACTATTTTCGCCGGGGCCTGGGGCGTAAACTAATGAATCATGTGATGACAGAACTTGACGCTGACCAGGTGGATGTCAATGAGCAAAACACCATGGCGGTCCTTTTTTATCAGTCCCTGGGTTTTGCCGTATATGAGCGCGCTGATCGGGATGATCAGGGCCACGAATATCCATTGTTGCGTATGAAACGGAAGTAAATAATTCAACAAATAAAATGACATGCCGACCGTCTATTCAACCGACATCAGCCGCGAATTATATACCCGCGAACGCTGTCACATTGTGGAAATTCTCAATCATAACAACTGTGAAAATCTCTCCATTGCCCGGGCCCGTGTCGAGCCAGGTGTGACCACGGAATGGCACCGGCTGGATGTCGATGAAGCGTATTACATCCTGGCTGGGCAAGGCAGGATGGAGCTCAATGGTGTGCATGAAACCGTCAAGCCCGGGGATGTGGTACACCTTGCTGCAGGTATTCCCCAGTGCATCACCAATACCGGCTCTACCGACCTGCTGTTCCTGTGCATTTGCACCCCGCGTTTTCTGACATCTTCCTATCGATCCTGCCCACCGCTCTGAAATCAATTACCGGGCTTTTTATCAGATCGTTCACTCCGGTTACCCGATAAATATTGTGGCATTCAAAATTCAACACTCAACACTCAACATTCAACATTCAACATTCCCCCGCCTCCCTAACATTTAGGCATCTTCGTTATCTTTGTCCCATGACCCAAAGCAGACGATTGGACTACCTGGATGAATTGAATGAGGTGCAGCGACAGGCGGTTACGCACATCGATGGCCCCGTCATGGTGATCGCCGGACCTGGCAGCGGCAAAACCCGCGTCCTGACCTACCGTATTGCCTACCTCATAGACAGTGGCATCCCGCCCTGGCAGGTACTTGCTCTGACCTTCACCAATAAGGCCGCCAAAGAAATGAAGGAGCGCATCGAGCGGGTGGTGGGCCGGAAAGCCCAATACATCTGGGCCGGTACGTTTCACTCGATCTTCGCCCGCATCCTGCGTGTGGAAGCTGAGAAAATCGGGTACACCTCCAATTTTACCATCTACGATACCGATGATACCAAGAGCCTGATCTCCTCGATCATTAAAGAAATGGAGCTGGACCGCAACGCCTATAATGTCGGGTCGGTACGTACTCGCATCTCCAGCGCCAAGTCCAATGTCATTTCTCCCATTGTCTATGCGAAATCACCCGATCTGATGGAGCAGGACCGTCAGAACCGCATGCCCATGCTGTATAAGATCTACGAAAAATACGTGGCCCGCTGCCACCGGGCGGGTGCCATGGATTTTGACGATCTGCTCTACCAGCTTTTCAAATTGCTCTACCTCAACAAGGACAATGTTCGGCAAAAATACCAGCAGCAGTTTCAGTACATCCTAGTCGATGAGTTTCAGGATACCAATTACCTGCAGTATTCCATCCTTAAATTACTAACCGATTACGAGGGCAGTTCCCGAAATATATGCGTCGTGGGTGACGACGCCCAAAGCATCTATGCGTTCCGGGGAGCCACCCTGCAAAACATCTTCGATTATCAGGAAGACTATCCGGAATTGGCGGTTTACAAGCTGGAGCAGAATTACCGTTCTACCCAGTTCATTGTCAAGGCCGCCAACAAGATCATCACCCACAATAAGAAACAGATCAACAAGGACCTGTGGACGGAGTTGGATGGTGGTCAGAAGATCCAGTTGATCAAAGCCATGTCAGACACCGAGGAGGGCCGTCGGGTAGCCGATACTATTGTGGAATACAAGAACCGGCACAACCTGGCGAGCCATGAAATTGCCATCCTCTACCGGACCAATGCCCAATCCCGGGTGTTTGAGGAATTTCTGCGTCGTTACAACATTCCCTACCGGATCTTTGGCGGACTGAGTTTCTACCAACGCAAAGAAGTTAAAGACCTGATCGCTTACCTCCGGCTGGCCATCAATCCCAAGGATGATGAAGCCTTCCGGCGTGTCATCAATTACCCCAAACGCGGGATCGGCCAATCCTCGTTTGACGCCATTGCCAATCAGGCCAATGCGCAGGAAATCTCCTACTGGGAGGCGGTACAACAGGTGGAACTGGGTGCCCGAACGGCCAACTCCGTTAAAGACTTCGCCCGCATCGTATTGGAAGCCAACCGGATGGCCCAAACCCAAAACGCCTACGAAGTGGTATCCCACCTTGCGAAAACCTCGGGAATTATGGGTCAGCTAAAAGCCGAGAATTCCATCGAGGGACTGGCCCGTCTGGAAAACGTGAATGCATTGCTGGATGGTGTCCAGGAATTTGTTGAGAACGACGAAGTGATTGAAGGGCAGGATGTTCAGGATAAATCGTTGGCCGCGTACTTGCAACAGATTTCCCTGCTTACCGATATGGATGAAGACACCAAACAAACAGAATACGTCTCCCTGATGTCGGTGCATGCCGCCAAAGGCCTTGAGTTCAAAGCCGTTTTTGTTGTTGGGCTGGAAGAAAATCTCTTTCCTTCATTCATGTCCCTTTCATCGCCGGAACAGATTGAAGAAGAACGGCGGCTCTTTTATGTGGCCGTGACCCGGGCCAAAGAAATGCTCACCCTCTCCTACGCCAACAGCCGCTATCAGTTTGGCCAGATGCGCTTCAACGATCCCAGCCGGTTCCTCGACGAGCTGGATGAGGAAGTTCTGGATGGCGGCACCCACCTACGGGGACAGCAACAGGGCGGGTTTCCGGAACCCAAAGTGCTGGGTGGTCTCTTTCCAAAGCCTCCGAAACTATCCTTCGTGCCTAAAATCGATCCGGCAACCTTTCAGGCCGCCGATCCCAGCACGATCCAGGCTGGCATGAAAGTTCTGCATCTCAAATTTGGAGAAGGTCAAGTACAGCGGGTAGACGGTGAACGGGATAAACGCGTAGCCACCATCGTCTTTCCCCAGGTCGACAATCCGGAAAGGAGGATCATGCTAAAGTTTGCAAAACTGCAAATTCTATAAATCAGGAACGAACAAGAAGGTGCACGATCGAACCAAAGTTGGGAATTTGCAGTGGGACAAAAGAGTCTATAAAGTCATAACTTATCATCCCTAACACTTAACCTATTAGCTATCAAAACTCTTCCATCGTCAAGTCCCTTGCCCAGGAAGCCGGATTCCTCCTGGTGGGCATCGCCCGTGCCGAAAGACTGGATGAACAAGCCATGCGACTTCAGGAATGGTTGGACCGGGGATACCATGGTACCATGCACTGGATGGCCAATCATTTCGACAAACGCGTCGATCCTACTCAACTGGTCCCGGGAGCAAAATCGGTGATCTGTCTGGCCAGCAATTATTATCCCGAGCGTAACCAGACCCATGAAGATGCACCAAAAGTCGCACGCTATGCGTATGGACAAGACTACCACCGGGTCCTGAAAGTCCAATTGAAATCACTGCTGGAATCCATCCGGCAACACTGCGGGCCGGTGCACGGACGCTGTTTTGTCGACTCGGCACCGGTCCTGGAACGAGACTGGGCGCAACGGGCCGGCCTTGGTTGGGTCGGTAAAAACACCCTGCTTATTCATCCGCGGATCGGATCTTATTTTTTCCTGGCTGAACTGATCATTGATCTGGAATTGGAGCCCGATGAGCCCATCCGTGACCATTGCGGGACTTGCCGCAAATGCATTGATGCCTGTCCTACCGGAGCCATTGGCTCGGAGGGTTATGTACTGGATGCCGGCAAATGCATATCCTACCTCACCATCGAACTAAAAGAAGAAGCTATCCCTGATTCATTTCAAAGTCAGATGGAAAACTGGGTATTTGGATGCGACATCTGCCAGGAAGTCTGCCCCTGGAATCGCTTTTCCAGGCCACATGACGAGCCTGCATTTGCTCCAAGAGGAGACTGGTTCCATTGGCGAAGTGCGGATTGGATGGAAATGACTGAAGAACTATTTGAGCAACAATTTCAGGGCTCGCCATTGCAAAGGCCGAAATATGCAGGAATTCGCCGCAACCTGAAGACCATCCAATAAATAGAACCTGTGGGCAGATGGTCCCCGGCGTCCTGCCGGTCGATATCCTGCCTGCATCCATCGATCCGATTTGGCTTTCATCGGTACTGAATTGGTACATTAAGGCAAAAAACAGCCATGATCACACAATTGACGAGGGAAGAGCGGGACTGGGGCATCGCGATGCACTTGTCCGCCCTGGCGATGCACGTCATTCCTTTTGGTAACATCCTGGGTCCGCTGGTCATCTGGAGCAGCAAACGGGACCGGTCAGCCTTCCTGGACCGGCAGGGTAAAGAGGTTTTGAATTTCCACATCAGCTGGACGTTGGGAGTGGTTCTGGCTATTGTCATTCAAATCATAGCCATTGCCATGGGGATGCGTATCATCCTACCGCTGTTGATCCTGACTGCCCTGGGTTATTATTTCGGCATGTTGTATTTTATCATTGTAGCTGCCATCCGCGCCTCCGACGGGCTGTACTTTGAATATCCGGTCCTGTGGGAATCCTTCAAATAAAGAAGGATCGATGCAAATTGAATGTTTTTAATATTTTGATCTTTCGCATAATCCGAAAGCGGCCTGGCTCCTCCGGGCCGCTTTCAATTTTCTCGCACACAGCATTCTGATCAGGACTGCTCTTCCAGCAATTCGTCCAGATGTCCCAGTGCCATCGTAAAGCCTTCCTTAAAGCCCATCTCGATAATCATTTCCAGATCACTCCATTTTTGGTGCTTGATGGCTACATGTACAGCAGTCTGTCCATTGCCCTGATCCATAAAGGATACATCCCAATCCGAGCGGGGAAATTCCTCATTGATTTTCCCATCGGCATCACAGAATGCATCCAGGTATTGAAAATTGGATTTAGGCGTGATGGAGGTGTAATCGGCCAGTGCCCAGTGTTCTTCACCTTCCGGGCCCAGCATGGCATACAAGCGTCGTCCTCCCTGACAAAAATCCATGGCTTTGGTGCGGGCGAGCCACGGTCGGGGTGCCCACCACCGGTCCAACAGGTTGGGCTGGGTCCAGGCAGCCCAAACCAGATCCCGGTCGGCTGCGAAAACGCGTTTTACATGGACGGTCTTCTTTTCTTTGTCGATGGTAAAATCCATCATCAGACTAGATTTCATTTTTTTGCGATTTTAATTGATCCAATACTTGATCCAGTTGCTCGAAACGGACTTCCCACTGATGATGAAGTTTTTCCATCCATTGATTCAATTCATCCATCCGCTCCATGTTGAGCCCATAATAAATCTCCCAGCCTACTTTCTCCTGTCGGACCACATTGCAATCTACCAGATAGCGGATGTGCTTGGAAACGGCCTGCCGGGTAGTTTCAAAATGGTCGGCCAGCGAGTTCGGGGTCATGGCCTGGCTGGCAATCAGTAACAGGATGGCCCGCCGGGTCGGATCGGCAATGGCTTGAAATACGTCTCTTTTCATGGCAATCGTATTATGCAACCGTATAGTTGCAAATATACATGCAACCAAATAGTTGCGCAAGATTTTAGGGTTTTTTTTCACAAAAAAAGCCCCGGTGCCTTACCGGAGCTTTGATGACATGTTGCAACGTGTGCCTTTGAATAGGTTGCCACGGCTTAGAGGCAGTCCTTATTTGATTTCCTTCACCGCTATCTTACCTTTGATCGCATCCCGGGACAACTTCTGCATGTCGAATGCCTTGAGATCGCCCATTTTGACGGACAATTCCACTTTGTCCGGCAAACCACAGTCTTCACATTCGGTCATTCTTACCCGGATAACCACCGAATTGTCATCCTCCAGGCTATTAATGATCCTGCCATAATCGACCAGGGCATCTTTCATCTGATCAATAAAAGCCGGATAAAGGGTTTTTACCTTTTGATTACGAGCTTCTTTTGACATATTTTCGGTACCCTGGGTAGGCATGGAATACGTATCCTTACTGTCGATGTTGGAAGAATAAACTTTAACATTAAAGATGGCACCTACATTACTTAGCCGTTCGTAACTGACCGAGGGACTGGAGATAAAGTAGGTATTGGATACGCGCTGATCAAACAATTTGTCCAATGCCGAAGCAAAGATCTCCAGGTTGGCATCCCGGGCAGTGTTGCGGGTAACCCGTTCTACTTCGATGGCTTCCTCCAATGCTTCACGTGAAATTTTTGCCTGGTGGTATTTCTCCACATCCGCCATCGCTACGGATAAATTGACCTGGTCCATGCTTTCGCTTCCTTCCTGACTCCCTGCGTAGGCTACCACCGGGCAGTCGTCGCAATCGTCAGAACTAAAGAAGACGCCAGGCATGCGGCCTAACTTGATTTGTACAATCACCTGTTCATCCGGAGGCAGTTGGGAAAGAAGATGGGCGTAATCTGCGATGAAATTAGTGGCCACTTGTTGATACCGGTCGAGGATATCCTCCATTTTCTCCTGCTGCTCTTCAGCCACTTTATCTCGTCGCGCTTCGGCTTTTTCCCGGATCTGTTTGTCGTCAACGGCATCTCCGATAGCCCGCTGAATGGTGATTGAGGCGTCTTTCAGATCGCTGCTTATACCATAAATACCCCGTCCATCCCAGAAGTAGTTGTTCGGGCTGATCTTAAAAATGGCGCCTACATTTTCCACATAATCGGCTTCGGATCCGCCATAGTTGCCAAAGCGGTAACCTTGTTGAAATTCCTGACGTAGCAGGCTGCGCATGACATCCTCACAGACCCTTAAGTCCCGGTCCATGCGATCTTCATCGATCTGACCCCATGACACAGCACTTCCGGTCAGAAAGAAGAGAAGTACTATACTTACTTTTTTCATCATTCGTAATTTTGATTAACCTGTTGAATTTGATTAGCATAACGGGGATCCTGCAGATTTTGATTCTGCACGGTTTTAGCCAGTTCCCGTAATCCGGCTTGTAACAGCTGTTGATTTTGTTGATTGGTCGACTGCAGATATTGAAAGAAATTTTCGGCAAAGAAATCCAGTTTGGCTTCCCATTCCTTGTTTTGTTTTTGCAATAAAGAATGGAGTCCTTCCATGGTCACATAGGACCCGGTAGTGATGGGTCTCTGATTGACCAGGTAACGGTCGGTGACCACTTGTTCCAGCGAATTTTGTTGCTGGGTGAGCCAATCCTGCATTTTAGTTTCTGCGGTATTTACCAGTGAATTCACCTGCTGGGTATTGGCCTGCAAGTAGCGATCCAGGTAATTCTGAATCTCGGGTGTAATGTCTTTGGCATTCCCGATGGCCTGCTTTTGCGGAGTATTTGATCCGAAAGCCAGAACCATCTGTCCCTGCCCCACCTCTACATGAAACCCGGTCCAGGCACCCAGCAACAGCAATGCAGCGATGGATGCGGCAACCCCATAGAAAGGTTTGAGCCAGCGCATTCGGTGTACCGGTTGCGGTCTTTCGGCAACAGGCACTGCCATCGGAGTGCGCAAAGCCATTTGCGGCACAGTTTGTAAATGCGACCGGACTTGCTTCAGTTGACCGAGTTCCTTCCGCAGGGATTCGTCAGCAGCCAGTTCTTTTTCAAAAGCCTGGCGGTCCTCTGCGCTCATTTCATCATACAGGTAGTCCAGCAGTTTCTCCTGGCGGTTAGTGATATTCATAATAATAGGCTTTGGTGTGTGGATTCTCACTCAATAATTTCTTCATGGACCGTAGTCCGTAGTACAACCGGGATTTAGCCGTATTAATGGAGATGTCAAGGATATCGGCAATCTCCTGAAACTTAAATCCCTCGTATTCTTTCATAATAATCACGGTCTTTTGTTCTTCCGGTATTTGCCCCAGGGTGGTCCAGATCAGATCTTTTAATTCTTTTTGTTCGATCCGGTGATCGGTCACCGACGAGGCAACCAACATGCCGGAATTTTGCTCAGAAATGGATTCGGTCCGTTTGGTTTTTCGCAATTCGCTGTGGCAAAAATTGACGGCAATCTTATACACCCAGGGGCGAAATTTATCCGCTTCTTCCAGTTTGTTCAGGTGTTGATACACCTTGATAAAGGTCTTCTGCAGGATATCCTTGGCGGTCGCTTCATCACCCACCATTTTATAGGCCAGGTTGTAGATGCGTTGTTGCCAATGATCCATCAACGGCGCCAGCGCTTTTTCATCGCCGGCCTGATAGCGTAATACCCAATTTTCAGTTTGTAGATCTTGAGCGACTCTCACCTCGGGGTTTTCAATTAAACAGTCACGAATAAGACGCTGACACCCTTCTAAAAGTTTTAATTCTCATAAAAAAGTCCCTGACAGCGACCGGTCAGTGGCATAATCCTTGCAACAGAATAAGCAGACGAATTTTCATCGACAAACCATGAACCTGAAATTGATAATACTGGCCCTCCTGTTGTCCATCACCTCGTCCCTTACCGCGCAGTGTACGCGGGACCAGGTTCTCGCGGACTATTGGATAAATTACGTGGGTTCCCAGGTGACCCTGACCGAACTTAACTGGTCGGGTGCTGTCAACGATTCCACCTGTCAGCCGGGCACTGTTTCCAATCTGGCTTATCAACGGACGTTACAACGAATCAATTATTTCCGCCGGCTGGTCGGTCTGCCAGACCAGGTGGAATGGGATGAAACACGCAATGTCAAAGCCCAGGATGCGGCCCTGATGATGCTGGCCAACCGGGACCTGAGTCATGACCCGCCGGATACCTGGAAATGCTGGACCCAGGATGGTTATGATGCAGCCAGAAAATCAAACCTGGCCTACGGAACCCAAAGCGCCGAATCCATCCGGGCCTACATTCAGGACAATGGCGCCAATAATGGTGCGGTTGGTCACCGGCGCTGGATCCTGTACAGTCGCGCAAAATCTTTTGGCATGGGATCTACGAACAGCACCCAGGCACTCTGGGTGATCGGTCCGGCCAATCCCGCTCCCGACATTGATTACATTGCTTACCCTGCCCCCGGCTTCTTTCCTAAACCCCTCGTTTATCCCAGATGGAGTTTTAGTAAACCCAACGCCAATTTTAACCTGGCTAACATCCAAATGACCGATGCAAATGGCAATGACATTCCTTTGGAAGTCCTGCCGATTGCTAATGGATACGGCGATAATACGATTGTCTGGGAACCGGAAATCCCTTTCGAATGGATCAGTAATCCTTTCGATGAGCCCATCCGGGTCACAGTTACCGGTGTCTTGGTTCAGGGTGAATCCGTCGACTACACCTATACCGTCCAAATGATTCCTCCGGATGGCCCCCAGCTCTGCCATCCCGGCTTGAGTTTGGATGTCGACGACTGCCGGTGTCATAATGATTTGCTTTCGTCACGTGCCGATGCCAATGCACCCATCCGGGTCTTTCCGAATCCTTTTCGGGAAACGATTAGCGTGACCGGGTTGCCTCCGAATACCCCGGTTGATGTGCTGGACATGGGTGGCCGGTTGATGTTACGCCGGACGTTGGTCAATCAGACCCTCGACCTGCAACTCCTGCCGCCGGGTATTTACTTTCTGAGGATCTACGGACAATCCGCCACAACAGCCATCAAAGTCATAAAGTCAAATCACTGATCCGGGTGACCTTTTTATTCCGGCGCAAGGTATAGTTGCTGCAATCCTCCAAATCCAATAACTTGGCGGGAAAAAGATGGACCGACTCGCTCTCATTGCGATACTGCTGACCTTTCTTGCTTGCAATCAATCTTCGCCCGGTTCTCAAACTTCCGATCAGCCCCAGGTGCTTACGCATTGGTTAAGTGGGGACTGGAATACTGAAAGTGGTGAGGCTGTTATTCAGGCGCATTGGCAACATCCGCGCCGTAATTACTGGGAATGTGTCGCCAACCGTCAGGATTTCCAGGGAAATTCACTCCCGGATCAACACATCTGGATAAAGCGACGCCCCGACGATATGTATTGGATCACTCTTTCTCCGGCCGGTGACAGCATCTATTTGAAAGCCAATACCATCGATACGCGACAAATGGTTTTCGAAAACAAGGACAATAAAGACCCTGATCCCGAACAAATAAAACTCGAACTGGAAGACTCGGTAACCTTTCGTCTGGTCGAGTACATTCGCAGCGGACAGGGAGCCGTAAGGATCAATACCATGAAGTTTAACAAACAATGAGGATTTATGGCAACATTCCACCGGAACCCTTGCTGTCCTGAAGAAATGCGAATCCGGTAACGGTTTGAAACGCAAACCTAAATTGCTATCTTCCGTCAAAGTTTAAGCATGTATCGCGCCATCATCCTGGTCTATCTCACACACGGCCTCGTGTTTTTATCAGCCGGATGTAAGCGTTCCGCCGATTCGTATAAAGAATCCATTGAAACCTGGCAACAAGAACGGTTGGCGTCCCTGGTCAAACCGGATGGCTGGGTTACTCTGGCGGGACTTTTTCCGCTGGAAGAAGGCATTCAATGCTTTGGCTCCGATACCCTGTGTCCCGTACATTTCCCGGCGGGCACACCGCCTGAAATGGGTACGATCTCCGTCAATCGCAACACCGTGGAGATGCATGTCAATACCGGAGTGAACATTACCATCGACGGTCATCCGGTTCAGGACATTCGCCTTGAGCCGCGGGACACGACCCTGGTGTGTACCTACCAAAATTACCAGTGGTTTCTGATCAACCGCGGAGGTCATTACCTGGTACGCCTCAGGGATACCGAACATCCTGCCCGGCAATCACTCCGGCAAATTCCTTATTTCCCCATTGATACCGCCTGGCGGTTCCAAGCCACTTTTCACCCCTACGATACCCAGCGCACCATCCCATTACCCAACGCATTGGACATGATCGTTGATAATCAAAGTCCGGGGTACATCCGCTTTGATCATCTGGGGCAGTCGTACGAATTGATTGCCCTGGACGGAGGACCGGACGAACTATTCCTTCTCTTTTATGACGAGACCAGCGGATTGGAGACTTATGGCGGTGGCCGGTATCTGTATGTCGACAAACCGGTTTCCGGCAACCAGATTACACTGGATTTCAATAAGGCCTACAATCCGCCCTGTGCCTTCACCACTTTTGCCACCTGCCTGTTACCCCCTCTGGAAAATCGATTGCCTTTTGCCATTACTGCCGGAGAAAAGGATCCACATTTCCTGGAACACGATGGCCGGTAAAAACAGATCGCTGTTTGTTACCTGGGATATGAACCAATTAAACCCAATAAATGATGAAAGACCTGAACACTCTTTTTAAACGAGATCTGGAAAAATTAGCCCACGAAATCAATGCATATCCTGAAGATCACCAATTGTGGCAAGTCATTCCCGGGATCACTAATCCGGGAGGCAACCTTGCCCTCCATCTATGTGGCAACCTGCGTGAATTCATTGGCAGGCAATTGGGCAACATTCCCTATCAGCGCAATAGGGCGTATGAATTTGGTGCCACCGGCGTACACCGTCAGGAAATCATCGATGAAATCCACACCACCATTGAAGCCGTTTCGCAAACCCTGATTCATTTTGATCCCCAGCGATTACCGGATCCCTATCCTCAGGAAGTATTCGGATTCTCTATGTCCAATGAGTATTTCCTATTTCATTTGTTGGCGCACCTTAATTATCACCTGGGACAGGTCAATTATCACCGGCGAATTATTTCCGGAAAAAACCAATTGTAGTTCTGCCATTCCAATTGCAGTAAAAAATCATATTTACCGAAAATTTCAGTTAACCGACATATTAAGTTTTACGTCTTAGCGTTGATGATGTATAATCTGCTTCTGCCTGCGAATTGGCATTCTCTGAATATCCTTAAAAAATGTGCATATGCGTTGGTTATTACTCTGTAGCCTTAGTTTGCTTATTGATTCCATGTACGGTCAGTCGATGACACTCGGCGGTGGTCATTGCAATGGCATTACCGTCCTGACCAGTTCTTCCTATTCCCCTCCGAATTGGAATGAAACCGCAGATGGATACAAAACCCTCTGCGGAGATGGTCTTGATGGTCCTCGCATGGATGCATCAAGGTTTCTTTCACAAGCCACCCTGGGTGCCGATCTAACCCTGATCGACCACGTGGTCGCTGAAGGCATGGACAACTGGTTGGAAGAACAAATGGCTTCCGATCCATCCTATGTGTTGCCGGTAACCATGTCGATCTACCAGGAAATTGTCGATAAATTCCTGGCCAATGGGGGCGACTCTTCAGAAGTCGGTTACCGTCCTTATTGGTCGGCTTTTCAATACGGATACTGGCAGTCGCTGATGACTTCCGGAGATAGTCAAAAAGTGCGTGAGCGAGTGGCTCTGGCTCTCAGCGAGATCCTGGTCATCTCCATCAACTCCGACCTGTCCGGATTTGGTGACGGCTTAGCCAGTTATTACGATATTTTCCTTAAAAATGCCTTCGGCAATTACGAAGACATTCTGGTTGATGTAGCCTTGCATCCTTCCATGGGCTTTTATCTCAGCCATCTCAATAATCCGAGAACCATCGAAGAAGAAAACATCCATCCAGATGAAAACTTTGCCCGTGAGATCATGCAACTCTTCAGCATTGGGCTCTACCAGCTTAATGAAGATGGCTCCAGGAAAACCGATGGTGCCGGAAACTGGATTCCGACGTACGATCAGCAGGACATAAAGAGCCTGGCTAAAGTATTTACCGGTTTGGGACTCTCGGGCGTGGTACCCAATGAATACCTGGATTCGGCCGAATTTGGGGTCGGGATCTGGGTTGGAGACATGACGCAGCCCATGCGAATGTATGAAGAGTGGCACGAACCGGGTGAAAAAGTGATCCTCGGAGGACATGCCATACCTGCCGGCCAAACGGGTATGCAGGACATTAAAGAAGCCATTCAGGTGATCTTCAATCATCCGAATGTCGGACCTTTCATCGGAAAGCAGTTGATCCAGCGGCTGGTTACCTCCAATCCTTCTCCCGCCTACGTGGCGAGGGTCGCCAGAGCTTTCAATGATAATGGAGAAGGTGTCCGGGGTGACATGAAGGCGGTCATCCGGGCTATTTTGCTGGATCCGGAGGCCCGCAATTGCGAAACCTTGCAGGATCCAAACCACGGAAAGCTAACCGAGCCACTGATCCGATACACCCAATTCTGCCTGGGTTTGCCGATTGAACAGTATGACAACAAATTTTGGAACATTTCCTACGATTTCTGGGAAGCGACAGGGCAAATCGCATTGGGTTCGCCCAGTGTCTTTAATTTTTACCTGCCGGATTACCAACCGAATGGTGCGATTGCCTCGAAAAAGCTGGTGGCTCCGGAATTCCAAATACACAACAGCAAAACCAGCATCGGATTCATCAATCAGGTCAATAATTGGACTGCTTCCAATTACGTCATGGGCAACTGGGAAGACGAACCATGGGCCATCCTGAATACCGATGAACTGACTCCTTACGCCCGGGATCCGGAAGTATTGCTCAATCGACTAGATGTACTCTTCACCCATGGTCAACTAACCGACCGGACCAGAAGCATCATCAAAAGCGCTCTGATGCCGCTTCAACGGGGTGATTACCGGGATGACCGGGTCCGGCTGGCTCTTTACCTGCTCTTCATATCTCCTGACTATGCCGTCCTTAAATAACGAAATACCAACAACGCTATGAAAAACATCTCCAGAAGAAAATTCATTGGTCAATTGGGTTGTGGTGCAATGGGTTATGCGACCTTCTACAACACCCTGATCAATATGAAAGCCATCAATGCTGCGGCCATCGCCAATTCAGCTCTTGATGCGGCCGGCGATTATAAAGCGCTGGTTTGTTTGATGTTATCTGGTGGTAACGATTCATTCAATATGCTGGTGCCGCGGGATAATGCATCTTACCAGGTCTATGCCGACACCCGATCCAACCTGGCCCTGCCTCAACAGGATTTGCTCGCCCTGAAAGGCAACAATCATGGCACCCAACTGGGCGTGCATCCTTCCATGGGCGCCGTCCAGCAACTGTTTGAAAACAACCGTCTGGCCTTCATTTCCAATGTAGGAACCCTGATCCAGCCTACCGCCAAAGAAGATTTTTACAGTTATCAACAAAAGCTGCTTCCCCTGGGATTATTCAGTCATTCCGACCAAAGCCAACAATGGCAGACGGCTTTCCCCCATGAACGGTCTTCGGTGGGATGGGGAGGCAAAGTGGCTGACCTGATCAATGATATGAACACGAATAAGCGCATTTCCATGAACATTTCCCTGTCAGGAACCAACATCTTCCAGACCGGAAAAAATACCATCGAATACGCCATCGATCCATACAACGGCAGCGTAGGAATCTACGGATATGGCGCCACCGACGATTGGAACGTCTTTGACCGCATGCGTACCCAGGCCATCGACAGCATGCTCGAGTACAATTATCAGGACATCTTTAAGAAAACCTATGCCGATGTGATCCGTGACTCGCGGGATGCCCACATTGAATTTGAAAGCGCCCTGGGGCAATCGGTTCTCGGTTCAAGTTTTACCGACAACTATCTCAGCAGGAGTTTTGAAATGATTGCCCATACCATTTCCGTACAGCAAACCCTGAATGTACAGCGGCAGATTTTCTTCGTTGACTATGGTGGATGGGACCACCACGACGAAGTACTGCAAAGTCAGCAGGACATGCTTGGTGTGGTGAGCAACGCCTTAGGAGAGTTCAATGCAGCCCTCCAGGAAATCAATATGGCGGATCAGGTGACCACCTTCACCATCTCAGAATTTGGTCGCACCCTCACTTCCAACGGCAACGGTACCGACCATGCCTGGGGAGGCAATGTAATGGTCATGGGAGGCAGCGTAAAAGGAGGTCAGGTTTATGGAACCTATCCTTCCCTGCAATTGGAAAGTGACATCGAAGTAGGTGGAGGCGTATTGATTCCTTCGACATCGGCTGATCAGTACTTTGCGGAAATGGCCATGTGGTTCGGAGTTTCACCTGGCGACCTGAACCTGATCTTCCCCAACCTCTCTAATTTTTACTCCGGGACCGGCGCTCCGCTGGGATTTCTTAATCTATGAATAACACCAACGATGAAATATTTATTTACGAACACGTTGTTTCTGGCACTCATGGCCCTATTTACCGCGAAAGCATCCGCCCAATGTTATCCGGACAGACATTCCACCACTTGGTTTGACGGTTGGATTTCCTGCGATATGGCAGCGAACCCCAATTCGGTTCGTGGGCCTTCCCACTGGATTCTGTACGACTTCGGGGAGCCCCACATGCTATTTAATTCACATTTCTGGAATCTGAATGATCCCGCCCATCTGGACTGGGGAGTTGCTGAGATTGCAATTGATTATTCCGATACCGGTGCTGAGTGGAAAAGTTATGGCAATGTATCCCTGGCCAGAGCCACGGGTAAATCCATTTATGAAGGCCAGGCCGGGCCAGATCTGCAGGGACTCGTCGCCCGCTATCTGTTGATCACTGTCATTGCCAACCAGGGAGGCACCTGTGCCGGTTTCTCCGAGATCCGCATCGAAGCGGAAGCATCGGCTTCCACCAGTCAAGCGACCACACTGGCTGCCTGGAACGATCCATCTTCTCCTTTGCGTGCCCAGGTAATTCCCAATCCCTTTTCATCCGTGTCAACGTTGACCATTCAGTCACAGGACGACGCCCGAATTCAGTACCAGATTGTCGATGTACTTGGCCGCGAAGTGCAATCCGGGCAAATCCAGGGAGGCAGCGCCCAAACGGTGGAATTGAGAGGAAACGGGTGGTTTGCGGGATTGTACCAGGTACTGATCACCCAGGGCAATTACCGGACCAGGCTTCCTTTGCTCAAAATCGAATAATTTTGTTCCTCAATAGTTGGGTATCCCTGCTTGGTAAATCACGGGGGTACCCATTTAATATTGGGATCGCCTCCCAATAGCTCATGCTACGGCAATCAGCGTATGACCTGGATTCTCCGGGTAATCGCCTCTTTGCCGCTGATCATCTGAACAAAATACATGCCGGGGCCGACTTCCGGGAGCGGAATGGAATACGGTGCATACAACAGGCGGGGATCATTAAATACCTGATGGTAATACCGTCTGCCATCTACTCCAAAAACGTTCAGTTCCACCGTACCCTGAATGCTTGGAGCAATTTTTACTTTCACCTCACCGTCCGAAACCGGGTTTGGGTAAGCGACCAGGTCCACGACCGGAACCAGATAAACTTCATCCATGCCAAGGATGGTAGAAATGCCATTGTCATCGACATTACTCAGCCGGTACGTATAATGTTTGCCGGTTTCCACATCCGGATCAGGAATGCGGAATGCACGACCGACCAGATCCAGGGCCAGACCAGGAACGCGTGCAATTTCCTCCCAGTTGCCCAGACCGGTTTTTCGTTCCAGCAGAAAATAACGATTGCCAAATTCAACCAGGGAATTCCAGACCACATTGACCTGGATCAGACTATCCCGGGCATCCAAAACATCGATTTTGGTTTTAAACGATGCGGGCATTTCAAAATTTGCCACACCGTCAAAAACTGAAAACGGAGACTTTTCTTCGGCTTTGGCCCCTAATCCACGCCGGGCAAAAGCTTTCCAGATAGAATATTGGTGCTTGCCGGCGTACAACAACTCATCAGCCTTCAGGATGGCATCGCGCCCGTCGACGAAACCCGGTATGCAGGGTTGTAACTTCAGCGCTTCCAGGACCAGGTGCAGGGCAATGTTGTTGCCCCCGGTACTCTGATACCAATCATTGCTCACGCCCTCCGTTTTGATGATTTCCCAGGTCATATCCCACAGCATCGAGCACCAGACGGTGCCTACCCCATGCGGTACGGCTAAATTGCTGATGTCACTGTAATTCAGCGGATCGATGGCCAGCGAATACGAATATGGGTATGGACGGATGCCCTGCCCGTCCGTAGGCTCCCGGGATAGCCAGGTTCCGACACCCCGCCTGTCTTCCGCTTGGGCCGTGTTCCAGTTCGTCGTAAAAAGAAGGCCAAAATAATCGCTCCAACCCTCTCCCATCTGTTCATCGTTTTCCAGGCAATTGGTTGCTGCCGCTCCCCCGGTAAGCCGGATGGATACACCATGTCCATATTCATGTGTAATGATCAGATTGTCCAACGACGAATCCAGCAACCGGTTTTCAAAGTCCTTGTACAAATGGATGGTTATGCTGTCTCCTGCCAGTAATGCATTGATCAGGTCGATGCCATTAATGCGTGGTATCATGACGGCCGGGATGGTGATGCGTTCTTCCGAGCCAGACATCACAACGGGTGCCGAATTAATATTATTGACCACGATGGCGGCGATGGCTCCCAACTCCTGAACACGCAACACTTTCTCAACAAAAAAACAATCTCCCCTTTCAATCAAAGCAATCTTTCCGGTGAAATCACCAGGCGCATTATCCAGGTCCGTGCCCAGGCAACCCAAATGTGAGGAACCGCCGGTATCACGGACCAGGACCAACCGACCGTCCACCGAACCTGTCTCCTCCAGTTTATTGTTGGAGCTGAAATCCGATTCGACGGTATTGGGAATCGATTGACTTCCAAAGGCACCATCGACGTTCAACTTGGCTGAATTACTGCCCCAAAGAAACATTTCCATCCTCCCGGGACTGCCATCTTCAGGTGAATAAAACCGGGCATTGTTTAGTCCATCTCCATCCATGGCATCGGCAAGCACCGGGTCATTGCCGATGCCCGAATGTCCGTAATTGTTCTGTTGGAAATTTCCACTTGCCTCATCAAAACCATAGTGGTAAAAAATATCGTGATTGAGATTTACCCAAAAGAACAGATTCGTCAAAGCCGCATTGAGATTCGCATCAGGGGCTTTGGTTTCATCCAGGGGAAAATCAAAGACCAGGTTATCACCACCGTCTGCCGAACGACCCTGAATGTCATTGGCATCGGTATCTTCCTGGACCCGGGCATTGTTTCCTTTGGTATCAAGGAATTCGGGGCCTGGCTGTCCATTAATGTCGTGCCAACCAAATGGGGATGCCTCCGGATCGGAGGGATTCAAAACAATTTTACGCGTGCCGTGGGCCGGACTTTCCACCGGCAGAGGATAGACATTGTAAGCATTGGTCTCAAAATACGGGGCCATCCAGGCTGCCTCCTTTAAGGGCAAGGATGCCGGCTCCTCCCGCATATCTCCATCCGGTGAACAGGAGACAAAAAGCGATTTGTCACGCAGAATTACCCCGTCGGAAGCCCGGATCAGATATTGGCGAACATCCCTGGCGGTAGTCACCTCAACATCGTAAACCAGCGTCAGTGAAGGGCCCATGGTCGCCGACCACCAGACCTGTCGAATTCCAATGGAATCGGTCTGTCCCAACCTTACATAGGTTCGGGCAGACCCGGACAAATCGATGGCTGGCAGTGAAAAATCCATAAGTCCGGTGACCTGCTGCAAGGCAGTGGCCGGGGCAATCGTTGCCTGGGCAATGGCCCGGCGGGATAATGAATCGACCAGTCGTCCGGTGGCATGAACCACCTGATGTTGCGCCGAAAGCGTTAACGTGGCGATGGCATTATAGATATCTATGCCGTCCCTTTGCTGCTGGACATACCAGTAACTATAGGCACCCGATCCGGGAGCGCGGCCGGAAATCCGCAATTCCTCCACATCTTCAGCATGCACGCCAAAAACTTCCGGGTGCTGCTGAACGTATTGTACGGCTGTCCGGGGCACATCGACACTTGCATACATTGAATGGCCAAGCAAAAGGATGGCAAGGGTACACCAAGGTTTCATATACATGCTTTTTCATCGCCAGCGAACGGGCTAGGTTTGTAGGGGCCTGGATTCGCTTATGCTGCCAACTAATTTAATTCAAATACCGAGTAATAAACCAAGACGTTCACCGAACGTACTCATTTTAGTTCTATTTTAACATAATGCTTTGATGCTTAAATACAAAGGACGCACTTCATAGAAAACGCACTCGACCGGCCAACTGTCGGTAAACTGCAAAAAAATCATGAATACAGGATTGCTTTATATTCCAAATTATCGTATATTAGAAGAACACAGTTTGTTTTTATCCGATACTGTAGATATTATATTTTGTGAAAACCAATCATCGAGAAATATTGCTTTATTACAACCCTGATTCCTCAGGTGACCGCAAGACGGTAGCTCATGCTCAATCCCTTTCGCCGCACATCAAAGCATTTGCTTATCGTAGTGCACCTTCCACGGGTATGAGTTGGCAGTTTATTCTGAGCTCTTTGGGTATTGATCCGAAGGATCTGCTCAACAAAGCGCATCCCTATTACCGGACGCACATCAAAGGCCGGGATTTTGACGGCGAAAGCTGGATAAAAGTCATTAAATACAATCCGGACGTATTAAAGGCACCCATCGCTGTACGTGGCCAAAAAGCCATCGTGTGCCTTAGTCCAACGGATATCCTCCGGTTGATCTAAGCCATCCGGTAGATGCAAGATTCTTCATTAATGATTAGGCTGCTTGAACATCCTTTCTCCTCGTAGAAAGGATGTTTTTTTTAGGGAGCCCTGTCCCGCGAAAAATGATTTGCTACCTTTGAGGCAAAAGCACTTTCAGCATGGCAGACACATTCCAGATCAAAGGCAGATTGCATAAAAAATTTGACATCGAGTCCAAAACGGCAACCTTTCAGGCTCGGGAATTTGTCCTGCTAACCGATGAACAGTATCCCCAATACCTGAAATTTCAGCTCACCCAGGACAGGTGTTCCGTCATCGACCCCTTTCAGGAAGGTCAGGAAGTAGAAGTCTTCTTTGACCTGCGTGGCCGGGAATGGAATGGAAAATATTTCACCAATCTGAATGCCTGGCGAGTGACCGGTGTAATGAAAGAAGCCGAAAATTCGTTTGATGTTTCAGATCCCGAACCGCCCATCGAATGGTCCGATGACGGATTGAAGGCTGAAGATTTCGGTGATCTCCCTTTCTGAATGAAACGGACAAGTTTAATTATCCTTCTTTTACTGCCTTTCTTACTGTTTGGACAAAATCAGCAGTTGTTGTCCATTCACACCAAATGGGATGATTCCTATTCCGAATGGGTCATTTACACGGCCGACGAGTCCATTGAAGGCACCCTTTCCATCCGATGGCCACTGCAAGGTGACTGGAGTAAGTGGGATTACCGTATTGGTGAAGAGGCCGGCTCTTTCGAAATGCGGTACCTGGAAGATCCCGGCTATTGGGAGGCCCGTTCCGGGAATACCCTGCTCACCGCACGCTGGTTTTGGCCCGGTGATGTCAGCCATTGGAAAGTCATGGATGACGACCTAACCTGGCAATGGCAGACCCGCTGGCGGCATGTCACCGAAGAATGGCTGCTCACAGAACCCAAGGAACATGGTTCTTTACAACTCTACACGGAATATGAAGGAGATCCGCGGGACTGGATCATTGAGGACCGGATGAATCCGGAAGTCCCATTGGTTACCAAATTGTTTATGGTTTTCCTGGGCATATACCACGCCTCGCCGAAACACTGAGCCGCCTACGCCTAGGTTTATTGTTCTGCAATCATCACCTGCTCTGGGTGCTCCTTGAGTAAGTCGTACATTGCGTGGATGCGTGGTGAGTCGTATCGCGCCAGGGCATGATCCAGGTGCAGGGCAGCCGTTGCCCGATCGCGTTGCTGAAAATAAACCAGCGCGAGATTATAGTGCATTAGTCCTTCCAGTTGAGTCAGGCTGATGGAATTGTGGATGGGCTTGGAAACCATGGCGGCATCGAGTCCATCAAAGATGTATTGTTGAACCTGATGGATGATGGCTTGCTGATCCTCCATAAATCCACTGTTGGGATCCGTGGATTCAAGCAGCACGAATTGGTCCTGGACATGGGCGATCAAAAAAACATGGTAACCGGTCTCCCGGATCTCAAAGGGAATCTGTAGCTCGGTCAGAAGGGTGGCGAAAAGTGCTGTGCCCGACACACAATCGTAATTTCCTCGCTCCAACGTCTGCTCAAAGGAAGAATAAGGAACGTACTGCTTCAGGTATTTGCGGTGGGTCCGGTAAAAAAATGCCCGTAAAAAAGCCACCTGATCCCGGTAACGTGCTTTGCGGCTCGACCAGTGTTGCAGGTAATCCAGGAGATCCTGACGGTCGGTCAGATCAAATGCAGAGGAGGCCACCGATGGATCCACCGGATCGTCCGCCCATTGCTCTCCGGCCCATACCACCTGGTTCATTCCGGCGAAGAGCAGCAACCACAGCCCGAATCGGGTGATTATCGCAAGCATTGGCCCTGGATTTTGGTTGAAAAAAATAAGTACTAATTATCTTCAGGTTGGGCTAGCCAGGAAAAATAATATTTTGTAAACAATTTTGCAAGCTTTTGATCCTGTTTATTTGTTTACGGTTAGACCAAATCAATTTTTGTGCCGCACTTAAATTAAGCGAACATCTGACGAGAGGACAGGCATCGATATCATTATCCCAACCATTATTCATCATCCATGGGTCAAAAAATACTTTGCGCACCGGATAAATTTAAAGGCTCACTCTCCGCAAAAAGGTTCACAACCATTGCTCAACAGGTATTCGGTACCGAATGCCATCCGCTCCCTCTGGCAGATGGTGGTGAAGGATCGCTGGCTGCCCTGGCATCGATCGGCCGTTGGGATCAAGTGTTTTGTACGGTTACCGGACCGGAATTTCAATCCCTGCGAGCCCATTATCTATTTGAACCTGTATCAAAGACAGCTTGCATCGAGATGGCCCTGGCCTCCGGGTTGTCGCTGGTACCTCCGTTTCACCGCAACCCGCGATTTACGACCACGCTGGGAACCGGCGAACTGGTTTGGCAGGCCTGGCTACGCGGAGCGCAAACGATCTATGTCTTTGCCGGCGGCAGTGCGACCCACGATGCCGGCATTGGATTACTGGCCGGTTGCGGTTACCGATGGTTGGATCGCAACGATTACTCCCTGGCACCTCGCGGCGCTGCCCTGGAATGCATTACCGCGATCCAACCTCCGGACAGCCTGCCTCCACATCCACAGATTCGGATTGCAACCGATGTACGCAATCCCCTCACCGGTCCGGAGGGTGCCGCTTGCCAATACGGACCACAAAAAGGCGGCTCAGAGGATGACATTCGCAGGTTGGAAGATGCAACCAGACAATTCTACCACTGGGTCTGTTCTCAATTCAACCGGACCTTTGACGCACCTGGATTGGGCGCAGCAGGTGGATTAGCGCTTTGTCCGGTAGCCTGGTGGGATGCGGAGATTCTCCCGGCAACCAACCTGCTGTTTGATCTGCTTCAGGTTGAAGAAAAAATTGCTGCCACTGATGTCGTAGTGACGGGTGAAGGCAAACTGGATAAAACTTCCTTGCAGGGGAAACTGGTAGCGGCCATCTGCCATACGGCAAGAAAATACCAAAAGGAAGTATGGGGCGTATTCGGCCAGGTAACTTTGTCCCCTCAGGAATTAAGTCAACTGGGCATCACGCGCTGGATCACTCTTTCTGATTTGGCAGGTAGTGCTGAAACAGCAATGCGTCAGGCCGATCGATGGCTTCCCATTGCCCTGAATCGGTTAAAGTCAGGACAGGGTTTTCAATAATTCAATCATTTACGATTAAGCCAATTCTTGTTGACGGATCAGGTCATCGAGCGATTCGATGAATTTTTGGATGGCGGTGCCACTTAATTTTTCCAGTGCTTTAACCCCGGCTTTAGC
>JAGQXC010000525.1 GCA_020436785.1 Saprospiraceae bacterium
ATCGCCGGCAACCTGGAACCTCTGGAAGCATTGCTGAATTATTTTGCCTTTAAGTTGCTGGGGAATTCCTGATCCTTTTATGGTTTAACTCTTCCTCCCATCATTCAACACTCAACCTTGAGGCCACACCGGAAATACCAATTTCAACAAACTGATTGTTCTTCCCGCCCGAACCCGTCCGTACCGGCACGGGCGGACGACATCAGTCGGGCAGGTCGACTGAAGGTGAAGAATGAGACAAAACGAAGAAATCCAAATTAGTTTGATTATTACTTATTAATCTATTATCAATTTTCAAATAGATCTCTCCGCTCGTCGCTTTGGGGCGACTCGGTCGACCTGCCCGTCCATTCAGGCGGGGATGACAGTTCGTTTTTTGCATTTCCGGAGTGCACTCAACCTTCAACATTCAACATTCAACATTCCGAAATCAGTACATTGCCTGCCTCATTCAACCTTCAACACTCAACCTTCAACATTCCGATATCAGTACATTGCCTGCTTCATTCAACCTTCAACACGCAACCTTCAACATTCCGAAATCAGTTCATTGCCTGCTTCATTCAACCTTCAACACTCAACCTTCAACATTCCGATAAACCCACCTGCACCGCCAGCCCTCCTTCCGAGGTCTCCTTGTACTTGTGATTCATGTCCTGCGCCGTCTCCCACATGGTCTTGATGACGGCGTCAAGGTGGACGCGGGCGTGCTCGGGATTGGACTGCAAGGCGATCTGGCTGGCCGTGATGGCCTTGATGGCGCCCATCGTATTGCGTTCAATGCAAGGGATCTGTACCAGTCCGCCCACCGGATCACAGGTAAGGCCCAGGTGGTGCTCCATGGCAATCTCAGCCGCCATTAGCACCTGGCGGATGCTGCCTCCCAGGCAATCGGTCAAGGCCCCGGCAGCCATTGCCGAGGATACCCCGATCTCGGCCTGACAGCCACCCATCGCAGCCGAAATGGTTGACCCTTTTTTGAAGATGCTGCCCAGTTCGCCGGCAACCAAAAGAAACTGCAGGATTTTGTTGCGAGCATCACCGCCCAGAAAAGTGATGTAATAATGGAGTACGGCGGGTATCACCCCGGCAGCCCCATTGGTCGGCGCCGTTACCACCCGCCCGAAAGAGGCATTTTCTTCATTGACCGATAACGCGAAACAACTCACCCACACCAGAATCTTCTGAAAATCCTGTTGGGCACTTTCCCGGATGGCAACCACCCATGAATCGTAATCCGTATACGTAAATTTCTTAAGCATCCTCCGGTTGAAATCCGGCGCCCGGCGCCGTACATGCAAACCTCCCGGTAATTGCCCCGTGGTGTGACATCCGCGATACATGCAATCACGCATGGTCTCCCAGATCTTCCACAGGGCTTCCCGCGTATCCCTGGTCGGTCGCCAAGCCTTCTCATTTTCCCAAACCACCTCGGAGATAGAACAGGCATTTTTCAGGCAATACTGAATCAGTTCTTCCGCTGTTTCAATCGGGTATTTGAGCACCACCGGTTGCAACGTGGATACGTGGGATTGTTCATGCTGCTGAATGAATCCCCCGCCGATCGAGTAATACGTTTTGGCAAGTGTCTCACCGGTGTCCAATTCAGCCACGAAGGTCATCCCGTTCGGATGGTAGTCCAGGGTAATGTCGTAAAAGAAGACAATGTCGGTCGCCGGATCAAAAGGTAAATACCGCCGGCCACCCAGCAACAATGAATGACTAAAAGCCAGTTGTTGCAGGACTTCATCCATCCGTTCGGTAGGAAAGGTCACCGGATCTTGACCCAACAATCCCAGTTGAACGGCGATGTCCGTTCCATGGCCATGGCCGGTTTTAGCCAGCGAACCGTAGAGATGTACCTGCAAAAGCAGTACCTGGTCAAATTGACTCTGATCGTCGAGCCAATGCAGGAAGGCCAGTGCTGCCCGCCAGGGTCCCAGGGTATGGGAACTGGAAGGCCCGATGCCAATTTTAAAGATATCCAGTACGGAAATACTCTCGTGATGCATCCTCGTTACATTTTTCCTTTTCCCTTTTCCCTTTTCCTTTTTCCCTACATCTACTTATCAAACAACTCCAATAACGGTTGTTGGGAAGCACCACTGGGGATCTGCAGGTTCAGGAGCATGGCAAAGGTTGATGCAATGTCCGTGATGTGAACCTGACGGACTGATGATCCGTGGGGGATGCCCTTACCATACCATAAGAGGGGCACATGTGTATCGTAATTATAAGCTGAACCATGTACGGTACCCCGAATCGTATGTACATCCGGTTGATCTCCGTAACCGGGTATGTATCCCGGATCGTAAGCCAGCAAAATATCCCCCGATCGCTCTGGATAATAGCCGTTTTGCACCAGGTGACGAACCCCTTCGGTGTATTCTTCTTCCTGCAATTCACCGGCGGTCAGGGCGTAGCGAATAGCCGCCAGATTGGATAAGAATTGAGCTGCATCTTCCTGAATTTCCTCCAGTTCCACGTCCGGAGTATAATGGATGAGAAAGCGGTTGAGGTAAACGTTTTCATGACCAAAAGAAAGAATCCAGGGTTTGTTGCCATATTTATTCCGCAGGTAGTGATCCAGTGAATCCTTGTACGGATTGACAGGGGTCACTCCGGAAGGTATGCCATGATCGGCGAGTTCTGAAACTACAGGTACGGCTCCATGGTCCGCCGTCAAAAATACGACATATTCACCTTTCCCGACACGCTCATCCAGCGCATTAAAAAGATGCTCCAGATCTTTATCCAGCCGCAGGTAAATGTCCTCTACCTCTACCGACTGGGGCCCAAAGGTATGGCCCATCACATCGGTGACCGAATAACTGATGCACAACATGTCGGTAGCCGGATGTGTTCCAAGTTGTTCATTGTTGACCGCATCCAGGGCAAAATCCGTCAGCAACGTATTGCCCCAGGGCGAGAGCCAGAGCAACTGGTATTCATTGCCAGCGTTTTTATATTCCTTCCGCATGCTTTTAAAATCATAGGGAAATGTTGGGCTGGTCTTGCCTTGCAATATGCTTTCATAATGATTGTCATCCGGAGCACTTTCCGTATACGTGTCGATGGGATAGAGGGTATTCCAGGTTTCATCCAGGTAGGTATTTCCCCTCCCGGCCTGATTAAATTTTGTTACCCAATCCGGCAATTGCTCCATGTAATACGTACTGGAAACAAAGTAACCGGGACTGGTTTGAGTATCCAGCCAATAGGCGCCGTCCGGGGTATGCCCGCCAGGCAGGATGGCTCCCCGCTCTTTAAAGGAGACACTGATCACTTTGGATTGGTAATTGCTGCCCCATTTTAATTGGTCAGTGAGTGTCTCTGACCGCAAATTACGCGGAGAAGCGCCGCGTGTTGACGGCTGCTCGGTACCGACCAGGGTAACCGTCGGATCTTCAATGTTTTCTACATTTCGGTTCAGAATGCGGTCATACCAACTGTTACCGATGATGCCGTGTACCGACGGGGTGGCACCGGTATAAATGGACGAGTGTCCGGGTGCGGTTTCCGTAGGGACGTAATTGTAATGGGTGTTTTTAAAACTAAACCCTTGCTGTAATAACCGCTTAAATCCTCCATCGCCATACTTATCATAGTACCTCTCGAGGTAATCAAATCGCATCTGATCAACGACAATTCCTACCATCAATTTTGGACGATCCATATCCTGTGCGTGCAAGAACCAGGCACTGAGAGAGAAGAAAAGGGCTAAAATCTTTTTCATAAAGGTACTTTTCGATTTATTGACTCGGTTTGGAAGATACTATTTACCGGCCAGGGCAATTTCCGGCTTTAACTCCGGCAAATTAGCATTATTTTGTAACTTGGGTGGTTTCGGCCTTTTAAGTTCTTGTAACATTTATACAAATCCTGATCAAAATGTCTCCTGCAAAATTCCTTGGTTTGCGGACCACCATCTACCTGGTTCCCGATATGGATGCGGCTAAATCCTGGTATTCCAACGTTTTTGGCACCGTTCCTTATTTTGATGAACCCTTTTATATTGGCTTTAACATCGGCGGTTATGAATTGGGCCTTCAACCACAACAAACGGAAAATCCGAAAGTTCCCTCCGTCCTGTCCTATTGGGGCGTAGAAGATATCCGGGCAGTCTATGATAGGATGATTTCAGCGGGAGCCCGCCCTCACGAAGAACCAACCAATGTAGGCGGCGAACTCATGGTAGCCACGGTCTATGATCCCTGGGACAATGTAGTGGGCCTCATCTACAATCCGGAATTCAAACTGCCGGAAGACTAACCGGTCTTTTCATTTTACAACAAAAAGGCCGCTTTGGTCACACAATGGCCAGGCTTTCTGGAAATTCAGGTGCTTTTGGTTATCCTTGTTGATCTAAACCTGAAGCACCGTGCGTACATCTGTTCAATTCCTTCTTCTGACGGTTCTGTCCGCGATTTCACTAATGGGGCAGATCCGGGTCGAAACACTCCTTTCGGATGTTCCTGCCAGTGGTGGCCTTACCCTGGCTCCCGATGGGTCGGTCATCCTCAGTGACTTCGGCCCGTTTCTCAATCAGAAAGATACCACCGGAGTGTATCGGTACGAGGTATTGGGTAAACAAATAACCGTTTTTGGTCAGGGTTTCATCGGTGCTTCCGGAGGCGCCTTTGGCGATGATGGGTCGTTTTATCAAGCCAATCCACGTGGCAACCGCATCAGCCGGAGATCACCGGATGGGCATTGGGAAATGGACTGGGTGACCGACTCGCTGAATGTACCCATTGGATTGGTCGCCGGAGATTCCAGTGATCTTTTTGTCTGCAATTGCGGTGGAAATAATATTGTCCACATTTCCCGGGACCGTACCGTGCGTACGTTCACTGCTGACACGCTCCTGAATTGCCCCAATGGTTTGACCAGGGATCCCTATGGGAATTTATACGCCTGCAATTTTAACGACGGTAACGTCTTGCGCATCAATTGGGAGGGAAAAATGGAACGCTGGGCGACATTGCCTACCTTATCCGGTGGAAGAACTCCCTTAGGCAACGGTCACCTTACCTGGCAGGATGGTCAACTGTTTGTCGCCACCATTGGAACCGGGGAGATTTATGTCATCACCGGCAAAGACCAGGTGCATCATCTCGCCGGCCGAGCCAATGCAATGGAAAATGTCGATGGACCGGGAGAGGTAGCCGGGTTTTCCAAGCCCAACGGATTGATCGCCTCCCTGACCGGTGATACCCTCTATGTAAACTGCAGCGATCCATCCTGGAAGGAACAGCCCATGGCCCTCCATCCATCGCCCTTGCGGATGATTACCGGGGTGTGCTCCTCACTGCACGTACAATGCTGGGATGATCACACAAAACGAGCCATCGCCCAGATACAACAGAATACCATTGCCTTCTCCCAAGCCTATCTACGGGGTGATTACGACTTGATGGCCAATGCCTACACGGTGGATGGGAAGATCATGCCCGGAGGAGCCTCCATCATCACCGGCAGGGAAGCCATTCGCCAACGCTGGGTAGAACCACCGGACACGAAAACCATTTACCACAAAGTGCACCACGAGGAAATCCGCATCCTGGACAATGAAGCGTATGATTACGGCTATTATGAAGGAAAGACACGGAGGAAAGATGGTTCAGTCGTGAGTTGGAAAGGGAAATACATGATCGTATGGCGTAAAGTGGACGACGACTGGAAAATGTACCTGGACATCTGGAACCGGGTCAATGAGTGAGTTCATTTGACATCATTTACAACCAAACTTATGTGCTTCCCAATGCGAGTGACTTTCACTCTAATTCAGTGGAATTGCGATCTTCTTGGTTGCTTTTGCTCCAAATATTCCCACACCATTCTCGATATTTGAAAAGACGGGTTGAGCTTGTGAGAATGGATTTCCACTCAATTGAATTTGGAGTAAATAAGACTTAATGTAGGAATAGTAGTCCGATGATAAATTAGAAATCTCCAAATAAATCGTATCCGTCTTTTGTTTATTTACTTCAACTTTAGCACTTATTGATAAGGGTATAGTAGTCTGTCCCGATAATTCTGCTGTATCAATGACCAATCCAACATTTCGAAATGGCGAATTAAATCCATAAACCTCCGAGTTTACATTTACATATTTTACATAGGAAGTATCCTCAACGGGTAAGGAGTTGCTGTCTTCCCTCCAAAAATCCGAATAATAATAGGCAGAAATCGAAAGCGGATAGGATAAGTCAGCATCATTTAAATTCAATAATAACTTTAAATTCAATCGATAGGCTAGTGGGATATATACATCTGGAGGTACATGAATATTATGTGTATCTTGCATGACAAATTTTATTTCAGAAATTTCCAACCGATCAGCACTAATAGCAGGGATTTCAGGAACTTTTTGCTGACCGGAAATGATCGTTCCATCACTGAATTGAGCTACCAGCTTATAAACGTTGCCGGGATTTAGGATTTCTTTACCCAGAAAATAACCATAATTATTATCAAAATAGTTGGGAACATAGTCCGAAATTTGTTCAATTAACACATCATTACTGTATAGCTCAATTTGTACATCCCGAATCGTTTCAAATCGTATCGTATCCACAGGTGAAAGCGTCCTGGTAATATAAACAGGCAAAGGTGCTTGAGCAGTTGCGATAGCATTCAATACCTTGTACTCCTTAACCTCCAGGTCCTTAAACACTACTGATTTTGTACAATGACACCATATCAAGCTTAGCCCAAATATATAGATTAACCAGCGCAATTATTTAAATTTTAAGGTATATGAAATGGATGGTATAATCTGAAACAGACTTACAATTTGATAATTTCCCGTAGCATTTAAAGGATCGCGGGAGGATCCACCAAAATAATACGTAACATAATAGGGATTGACCCGATTATACACATTATAGATGCTCACATCCCATGTTCTTATTCTTTTATCTGTTTCTTTAATAAATTTTGCGCCAATGTCTAACCGATGGTAATTAGGGAGTTTTGCTTGATTTCTTCCATCGTACTTAAAAATTTCGGTGGGTAGTCTGACGTCCGGATGAGCTCCTGATGGCCAGAAAATGTCCAGGATCGGGTTGTAAACTCGGCCCAGGCTGATAAAAGAATTTGGCTGTGGTGGATAATTTGGTGACGGATAAATACCTGAAGGCAGGTTAATTGGCCGCCCCGATTGAAAAATCCATGATAAGCTTAGATGAAATTTATTACTGCGTTTATACTCAAGTGTTGTCGAAATAGAATGCAAATTACTATATACATATGGGAAAGATTTACCATTGTTAAGATTAGCAAATACCCGATTGGAACTAGATAATGTATAGCTGAGAATACTGCTCCACTTACCTACCGTGCGTGACAACAGCAATTCAATACCCTTAGCTGTACCTGCTCCATTCACTTCTACATTCTGCTCGAAGTCATCATTGATTAAAAAACTTGCTCCATCTTTATAGTCCACTAACCCTCGCAATTGCTTGTAATAGGCCTCCAGCGAATAATTAAACCATTCACTTATTCCATTTATCCCGAGACCAAATTGCTGGGATCGTTGTGGGCCAATTAATCTTGTGGACGGAATCCATAAGTCTGTAGGTATACCGAGTCCGGAATTCGCCAGAAGATGTATGTATTGTTGCATGATCGAATAATGAGCATAAACTTTCAATGGACCAATACTTCTAATCAAAGCAAGTCTGGGTTCAAAAGAGCTGAATTGCTGATTCGCCGATAATCTGTATTTTGATACATTCACACCGGCAGTAACTAGGGTCTTGTCTCTAACACTGATTTTAGATGATAAAAATCCTCTCATTTCAAGTGCTGATATACGATTAGAAATATGTATAGCTGCATTATCTACTATTTCTCCGGGCGTATAGTTATGCCAAATCACCTTAGCTCCATATTCTACATTTTGATTGCCCAATGAAATATTGTGAAGAAATTTGATCCCAAAATCTTCAACACCGGATGAATAGTCAAAATAAGATCTTTGTTCCTTGACGCTATCCTGATTTAATTTGTTTTCATTAATCGAATTGATGTTAAATTGATATTTATTATAATAAACCTGAGTCTTTAGGATACTGGATTTATTTACATGCCGCCAATCCATTGAGATAATGGTGTTGCCCCATCGGACTTTATCATAATTATTATTATACAAGTAGTTGGAATCAAATGTGGATAGTTCCTCCTTATAAATCTTATCTCCGCTGGTAAAGAAGTAAAGCGTCATGAGGTCCTTATCGGTTGGATCGTAATTGATTTCACCATAAGCATCGCCTATTACGTAATTGGATAACGATTTAACTGGCCGATTTCTTTGGAAATAACGATTTAACCCATAAACAGCTTCATAGATCGATCGACGTAAGGAAATAGTGCCAGAAAGTTTATTATTAAATTTTCCGGATAGGAATAGTTTTGATTGTAATAATCCTATCGACATTTCCAATTCCCGTTTGTCTTTTGCTTTCTTGGTCTCCACATTAATTATGGAACTTAACCTGCCATCGTATTTAGCCGGAAATCCTCCTTTGATCACATCCACTTTATCAATCAGTGCGGTATTGAAGACCGAAATAAATCCAAAGATGTGGGACACATTATAAATGGGAACATCGTTAAGTAAAATCAAATTTTGATCTGGCGATCCACCACGTACTGATAACCCTGCGGTACCTTCATTGGTATTGGTAACTCCGGGAAGGAGTTGAATGCTTTTCAGGATATCGTTCTCAAAGGTTGAAGGTACATGACTTAAGAAATCATTGGATAAAATAACCGAAGCAATGGCATGGTCTACCATGGGTTTACTATCGCTGACCACCACCGGGTCTAGGTCGAGTACGGGATTGATGTATAATAAGGTATCTATGGAGGCTTTTAGGTAGATCACCATCGTGTCCCGATATGAAAAGGTCGAAATGATGAACTCATTTCGACCTGCTATAGCTGGAATATTAAAAGACCCTTGATTATCAGATAGCGTTGACTGATTGTTTTCCAGATTAACTAAGACTACATTGGCAACATACTCCTGTGCTTCAGGATTGTAAAACCGGCCACTGAGTTGGATATCTTGACTATATCCAATTTGACAAATAAATATCCCAATAAGCAATAAGGATCTATTAATATTCATGTAAACCTTATATATTATGACTATAGGTCAACTTTAGATCATTTAATACCTCCACATATGAGACGCGCTATGATTAGTGCTGCAATCGTCTGGAAATCTCCAACCAACTCGATATTTATAGAATTGGGCATAACTATAGTAATCTATAGCATCTTGACCAGGTTCACCTGCATATCCGTGTGCTACTTGAGTATAAAACCATGATGATGAGGTTTCCAAAACTCCAAGTTTAGCCTCACAATACTCTACACCACAAGATTCCTCTTCATAGGTTACTGTCACTCCCCTGACACCATTAGCCCCATATTCATAATGATAATCCCATCTCGTTTGTAATTCATTTTCAACTAGCTCTACTCGAAATCCTGTGATATTTTCATTTACTGAAAAATCTGTAATTATAAAATAATAATTAGGATCCGGACCTTCATCAAATAATTTATTTGATTTTGTTGAAGGTTGTAGTGTTGTAGTGTTCTCAGTGTTACGCTTTTCAGTTGTAGTTACCACTCTAAAATCAGATGCTGTAAATTCAGATTTCAAATCTTTCCGATTGGATTGAACCTGTAGAACAACTTGATTTCCTTCCGCATCAGAAACTGTAAACTCATCCAAAATGAAAAAATTGGTTTCATTTTTCTGTAAACTTGTGTCTTCTTTTTGACAGCTATTCATTCCAATCAGAATAACCATTAAACATAATAACTAAATCTGTTTCATAATTATAGAATTTTGTTAATTAACTAATCACAATTAAAACACCATGCAAATACCTTAGTCTGTAAGTCTATGTATAAACTCTACCTATTTAAATAGAATATTACATTTTAAAGTAAAGGATCTTGTAAATGGCAGCAAAATAGTACTTAAAGGTAAGTCACTATTAACAAATCGAAAATAACAATTTCTAAAAATATTTATCTTATCTACTACGATACTGTACGAGCCAATTCCGCTCCTATCATAGTTGATTATTGCTCAGTAAATTTTAAGACCAAATTTATTCTCATTTACGGATAGTTAATTAGGGTTACTACAATAATAATAATAATAATAATCAATAGCAAAACTTTAACATATTTAGACAAAAGTGTAGGGTGCTATTTTGAAATGGTTGGTGTCGATGACAATCTTTAAAAGGATAAAAAAAGTAAACTTACGAATGAAAAGCTACAATGGCATCTGCCAATAAGGTAGCCACATACTTGCCGACCAGCGGGTCGGTCTCCCCGGTGTCGAGGGCTACGGCGCCTTCACAAAAATGCAGATAGACCGGTTTCTTTGCCTTAATTAAATGCATGATGATGTGTCTGCCTTGTGCGGTGGTAAACCCGTTTGGCGACCAGGCACTGCTGGCCATCAGTTTGATGCTGTCGATGTCAAATTCCAGACCACTCGGCAGGTTGCCGGTTTGGGTAACCGCCTGATCGAGGGCTTCGTTCAGGCTTAGTTCTTCTTTCAGAAAAATCCGTTCCCAACTGATGCCCAACAGGTCGGCATCCTCCAGGAAAGTCTCCAGGATCAAGGCATGATTTTGATAGCTCTGTAATCCAACCACCGCATATTTGTCCAGGTAGCCGTTTTCCCAGGCATAGCGGAATGGATTGCCGGAATGTCTGCCCTCCATCACCCGGAAGTCGGCATGGGCATCGATGTTGATGGTGGCCATGGGCTTGGTTTCACCCGAGCTGGTGGCGTATCCTTTCAGGATCGGATAGGCATTGTTGTGGCCTCCACCGATGACCACCGGAATCTTACCCAATTCGACGATCTTCCGGATCACCGGTACAACGGCTTCATCAATCTTCTCCACCAAGGGGCGTAGTGCAAAAGCGTCAGGGTCTTTCAATTCTTTTTCCAGCGGGCTGAAATCAAATACACCCCAGACAGCAATCTGATCGGCGGGCAGAAAAGAACTGTGATGCATGTTGAGAAATCCTTTCAGGAATGCCGGCCACAGGGTCCGGGCACCACCGATGCCATGATTGGCACGCACCCCGATGTCTTCCGGGATGCCGATGATCACGAAACGGGCGTCGGATTTCGTTGGGTCGCCGATCCACATGCGCTCTCCCAACTTGATTTCACCCGGGCGACGACGCAACAAGGGTTCCAATTCATGCAGTGAAAGTGGATGGAAGAAGGGAAAGGTTGCCATAAAAGGTTTGCTTAGGTTGGGCAAATTTCGTGAATTCCCTGATTATGCAGAAAATCTACACCACAATTTCCAGGATTATCCGGATACAAAACGTATTGTTATTCGCCTTGATCTTTACTGTCCGGTTTCTTTCTTAACTGAACCAGACCTAAAATAAAGCCTACTCATTCACCACTCAACATTCACCACTCAACATTCAACATTCCCCTACACCCACATGCCCCGGATCATCACTTTGTGCACCGGATTTTCTCCAAAAGCATAGGGGATGGATTCCAGGTTGGGTAAGGGCTGGGTGAGGATCAGATTAGCCAGGTGCCCCTCCCGGATGCTTCCGGCATGATCAGCGACCTCCATGGCACAGGCCCCGTTGATGGTGGCGCCATTAAAGGCTTCCGCCGGGGTCATGCGCATCTGGATACAGGCCAATTGAATAGTAAACCACATGTTGCCACTGGGCGCCGATCCCGGATTGTAATCGGTGGCAATCGCCAACCCCAAACCGGCATCCAGCATGGCACGTGCCGGTGGATAAGCCGAACGCAAGAAATAGGCCGCCCCGGGTAAAACCGTCGGAATGACCGTACTGTCCTTGAGTGCCTGAATGTCGTTTGGCGTCAATTGTTCCAGGTGATCCACCGATAATGCATCCAGCTCAACTCCCAACTGAACGGCTCCCGAAGAACTCAGCTGGTTGGCATGGATTTTAGGTTTGAGTCCAAGGTCAAGTCCCGCGTGCAAGATCCGACGGGACTGATCCACTGTGAAAAATCCTTGTTCACAAAAGACATCAATGTAGTCGGCCAGCCCTTCGGAGGTGATGGCCGGGATCATTTCCCGGATGACCAGGTCGACATAAGCTTCGCGGTTATTGCGGTAGTCCGGAGGAAACGCATGCGCGCCCAGAAAGGTAGCCCTTACTGGGATGGGCGCCTGTTCACGAATACGCCGGATGACCCGCAGCAATTTTAATTCATTCTTAAGATCCAAGCCATAGCCACTCTTGATCTCCATGGCGCCGGTACCCTGCTCCATCATCCGCCGGATGCGATGCCAGGACGCTTCAAATAACTCCTGTTCGCTGGCTGCGCGGACCGCCTGCATGGTAGACAGGATCCCACCCCCTTTCGCTGCGATCTCCGCATAGGTTCCGCCGCCGATCTTCTCGACAAATTCAGCCTCCCGGCTGCCGGCAAACACCACATGGGTGTGTGCGTCACAAAAAGCGGGCAAAACCATCCGGCCGGACGCATCGATGATCCAGGCATCCTGAACGTCTTCGGGAAAATCAGCCATGGTCCCGTAGGAACCGATTCGCTCTCCCCGGATTCGCAACCAGGCATTTTCCAGGAAAGGAAGTGATGCCTGATCGCTACCCTCCAGGAATCGTGACTGTTCATGCACGCCATAAAGCCGGTGAATGTTGGACAGGAGCATCAGGCAAGCCGGGATTCCAGATCGAGATGATGCCTCCTGGCGACTTCTTTGGCAAGTTCATAACCGGCATCGGCATGACGGATAACTCCTAACCCCGGGTCATTGCGTAACACCCGGGCCAGACGCTGATCGGCTTCCGTCGTCCCGTCGGCTACGATGACCATCCCGGCATGGATCGAGTAACCCATGCCGACTCCACCACCGTGGTGCATGGATACCCAGCTGGCACCACCGGCCGTATTCATCAGGGCATTGAGGATGGGCCAGTCCGCGACGGCATCCGATCCATCCAGCATACCCTCCGTTTCGCGATTGGGTGATGCCACCGAGCCGGTATCGAGATGATCGCGGCCAATGACCAGCGGCGCTTTCACTTTTCCTGTGCGCACCAACCGGTTAAATGCCAGGCCTGCTTTCTCCCGTTCGCCCTGTCCCAGCCAGCATATCCGGGCCGGCAGCCCCTGGAAGGCAATGCGTTCCCGGGCCAGAGAGATCCAACGACGCAGCGATTCATTTTCGGGAAAGAGGTCCAGAATGACCTGGTCGGTGGTATAGATGTCCTGGGGATCACCGGATAATGCCGCCCAGCGGAAGGGTCCTTTTCCTTCACAAAATAACGGACGGATAAATGCAGGCACAAACCCGGGAAAATCAAAGGCCTGCTCCACACCGGCTTCCTGGGCACGCGCCCGCAGATTGTTGCCATAATCGAAGGTCACCGCTCCCCTTGATTGCAAATCCAGCATATAACTTACATGCTGTGCCATGGAGGCATAGGCTGCTTCCAGGTAAGCATCCGGATGCTCTTCCCGCAATAATTTGGCTTCAGCTACCGGAATGCCATGAGGGAAATAGCCGATCAGGGGATCATGAGCCGAGGTTTGGTCGGTGAGCAAATCCGGGGTTATGTCCTGATTTACCAAATAAGCCAGCAAGTCAACGGCATTAGCCGCCACGCCAATGGATATCGCCTGTCCCTGGCGCTTTGCCCTCACCGCCCGGGTGACCGCTTCCGGTATGGAAGGTGCCACTTCATCCAGGTAACGGGTTTGCAATCGTTTGTCGATCCGCCATTTTTCGACCTCTGCCACCAGGCAAACTCCGCCATTCATGGTTATTGCCAGCGGCTGTGCACCACCCATACCTCCCAGTCCTGCCGTGACCGACAAGGTATGACTCAGGCTTCCTCCAAAATGCTGACGGGCCGCTTCGGCAAAGGTTTCATAGGTTCCCTGAATGATGCCCTGGGAACCGATGTAGATCCACGATCCGGCCGTCATCTGACCATACATCATCAAACCTTTCTTCTCCAGTTGATCAAAGTGTTCCCAGGTGGCCCATTTGGGCACCAACTGACTGTTGGATAGCAATACGCGGGGAGCCATCGGATGAGTAGGAATGATGGCGACCGGCTTACCCGATTGGATCAACAGGGATTCATCGTTTTCCAGTACGCGGAGCGCGGCCAGGATCTGATCCAGCGCTTCAAAATTACGCGCTGCCTTTCCCCGGCCTCCATAGACGATGAGCTCTTCCGGCTTTTCGGCTACCTCCGGGCTAAGATTGTTCAGAAGCATCCGGTAGGCCGCCTCCTGGATCCAGCCTTTGCAATGCAGGGTGTTACCGGTCGGCGTTTTATATTTTCGGGCATCATAGGTCTTCGAGATAATCATGATTCGAAATTTTTGTATGCTGAATAAATTGAACCGCCTCCTGGATGTCCCGGGCTAGTATGTGATCTTCTGCCTGATAGGGAACCTGCTCCCGGAAAGCGGCAATCCTGGATTCGATAGCGGGGTTTGTGCGCTGTGGTCGCCGGAATTCGATGGCCTGAAGTGCTGTAAGCCATTCGATGGCCAGGATTTTTTCGACATTGTCCACGACCCTTAATAGTTTTCGGGCGGCATTGGCACCCATACTTACGTGGTCTTCCTGTCCATTGGACGAAACGATGGAATCCACCGAAGCCGGCGTTGACAACTGCTTATTTTCACTGACCAGACTTGCAGCAGTGTA
>JAGQXC010000526.1 GCA_020436785.1 Saprospiraceae bacterium
AGGTATTGCACGGATTTGACCAGATCCAGCCCGGATAATCCCGGCATTTGAATATCGAGTAACAGCACATCAACGTAGTCGTCGTTCAGAATATCCAGGGCTTGTTTGGCATTGGTACAACTGCCAATGACCAAAACATCCGGAATTTTTGTGGCCAGTTTCTCGAGGGAAATTCGAGACATTTCATCATCGTCAACGATCAGACACCGTATTTCCATCAGGAATCCAGGATTTGGGGTTGTCCAAGTTTTTCAATCAGGTCTTGCGTTTTTTTCTGCAGTGAAACTAAAAAGTCCTGGCAATGCCTTTGATCGATGGTACCGGATTCCAAACTTTTCTCAATGACTTCGATCTCGCGAGCCATCTCAGGAAATCCGATCATAATGTAGGACGGCTTGATTTTATGCAATTGGTGGATTAAAAGGGTGCAATCTCCGGAGATTGCCAATAATCTGGCCGATGCCAGTTCTCCCGGCATGTTTTTCACAAATAATTCGACCATCAAATTAAAATGATCCCAGTCGCCATCGTATAACTCATGGACGGTGTGCAGCCGGTTGAAGTCCGGAAGCTCCCGGCTGGCATCCAACGCAGGCGGGTGTTCTTCGCTGGCTTTGATCATTAATTCAAGGATTTGCTCGGGGCTGAAAGGTTTGGTCAGGTGGTAATTCATACCTGCCAGGAGTGCTTTTTCTTCTTCATCCTTCAGGGCAGATGCCGTCAGGGCGATAATGGGTATTTGTTGGTTGGGATTGTTGTGTAACGAACGCAGCCGAAGCGTGGTTTCGTAACCGTCCAGACGTGGCATGCGGATATCCATCAAAATCAGATCAAACTGGTGGTGTTCAAGCAATTCCAGAGCGACCAGACCGTCTTCTGCGACCTGAGGAAACATACCATATTTGAGAAATAGGCTTTTGAGGTATTGCTGGTTCATGGCATTATCTTCCGCGATCAATACGCTAATGCCAGCCAGTTTTTCGGTTCTGATGCCAGAACGCAGCTTGTCCTGGACGCGTTCATCAAGAGCTTTATCCAGGCACATTTTAAAAGTAAAGGTGCTGCCCTGATTCAACTGGGAACTAACCTGAATGGCACCCCGGTGCATTTCCACCAATTTCTGACAGATGCTCAAGCCAAGTCCGGTTCCTCCGTATTGACTCTGGATGGCTTTGCCGGCCTGGTTAAAACGTTCAAAGATGTTTGGCAATCGATCCGGGGAGATGCCGATGCCGGTGTCTTTGACGGAAAACTCAAACTCATAATCGGATTCGTTTTCGTTCAATAAACGTCCATAAAAGAGTATGTGGCCCTGGTTGGTGAATTTGATGGCGTTAGTAAACAGATTGATCAGAATCTGGCTGAGAACTGTTTTGTCCTCGGCCACGATGACCTGAAGATCGTTTTCCAGATGCACAAACAAATTTAAACCTTTCGCCTGGATGGGGTGCCGGAAGGAATTCACAACCGAAAGGATGTGCTCGTATAAATCAAAGTTCTTTTTGTTCAGTTCGTACTTACCTTCCGTAATCTTTGAAAAATCCAGAATGTCATTGACCAGGGCATGCAATATTTCAGAAGAACTCCGCAGGGAAGACAGCAGTTCCAGTTGTTCCTTATTGACCGGTGTTTCCAGCAGCAAGTGCGTCACGCCGAGGATGGTATTGATGGGATTACGGATCTCGTGGCTCATGTTGGCGAGGAACTCCTTTTCAGCATCCCGGGCTTTTTCTGCTTCCTGACGTGCCTTTACCAGTTCCGACTGCAATTGTTTTTGCAAGGTAATGTCGGAATGGATCCCGATGGATCCAATAAACGTTCCATTTTCATCGTAAAAGGGTGCTCCACCAATCAAGACACTGATGCGCTCACCGGATTTGGTGATGATTTCGGATTCATAGACGCTACTTATACCTGATTTCCGGTTCTGGTCGTTGGAGTGCATCTTATCGGCATATTCTTCGGGAAGCAAGAGGTCGATGGCATTCCTACCGAGCAGTTCCTCCTCACGGTATCCCGTCAGCCGGCAGAATCGTTCATAGGCCCGGATGATGTTACCATCCGGATCCACCTCCAGAATTCCGAATTCCATATTTTCAATAATACCCCGGTATTTTTCTTCACTTCGTTTGATCCGCAATTCCCGGTTACGCCGGGTACTGATGTCTTCGAAATACCAAAGATTGCCAAAGTTCTCATCACCGGAAACGATAGGAATGAAGTTGACCAGGATGGTGCGGCCGCTCGTCGTTTGGTACTCTTCTCCTGCCTTCACTTCCTGCCGGGCTATGTTACTTTGGATCTGATCCCAGAAGGCATCCGGATTTTGAAACTGGGACTTTAAGCCCTCCAGGATGGACAGGAAGTTGGTTCCTGCCAGCTCGGACGGATGGGTTTTGATGCCAAATAAATGGCAGAATGTCGGATTGGTGATGGTAATCCGGTGCTGATTGTCTTCGATGACCAGGGCCGCAATAATGGTGGTAACCAGGGTCGTTACCATGGTCATGAAGGACTTAAGTTGTTGTTCCTGATGGTGTTGTTCGGTGATGTCACGGGCAATTGCGGTAAAATTCAAGGTCCCGTCGGCACTGGTGACCCGGGTCACATTTTGTCCGATCCACATTTCTTCGCCCCAGGCATTCACTACCGGAAATTCGAGATAGGTCTTTTCGACATCCTCGTCACGCATCCGAAGATAGTAATGGTAAACTCTTTCCCGATGGGCAGGCGCGACAAACTCTGAGAAATGCCGGCCAAGTAAATTTTCACGGCTGTATCCAAATTTTTTAATGGCCTGTGCATTGAATAAATTGAAATATCCGTTTTCATCCACCTGATAAATGACGTCAGTGGCATTTTCGATCAAATCATCAAATGCATTTTCACGCGTCGTGCCTGATCGCCAGGCAGGATCCATTCCCAGGTTCATTGCCCGTTCAGCAGATACCTTTTCCTGAAGAATCCGCAGTTGTTCTTCGGCTTCATGCCGTCGTCTGCGTTCTTCCGCCAATAATTGCATTAAGTCTGTGGAATACTCACTCATGGTGGTTGGCCAGCCCTTGCCACAGCGGCCGGGCGTTTCTTCATTAGCCAAGATACGCCAATGAAATCATATTCAGTAAAAGGAGGGAAAGGACCCTTGAGGCCATAATGCAAGTTGTGCTCTTGAAGTCGGGGGGCCTTAAATTTCAGTCAAAAACGCAAATCTTCTACGTGAGCATCCGGATATTTAGATACATCCATTTTGAAAAGACTGGCTGCAAGCTGCTGATTTGGTTTCAGGGTATTGAGCTGAAGGATCATCCGGACTCCATCCCGGTAAAAGATTTCCAACGCCCGTGGGATACCCAGCGGATCAAGGCTCAGTCTGGCCTTGGAAACTTCTTCATCCCTGGCCTTGGATTTGAACTCGATCAGATCCAGTGTTTGTCCCTTCTCCTGGATCTGGTCCACCAGGGCGAAAAAATAAGTTTGGTCGTCGTAGATTTTTAACCAGTCCAGGGGAGTGGCATAACCTTCGTCCCGGACATCGGCAGCATCCTGGATCTGGATCTCGTTGGCATCACGCAGGTAGCTCCACATCGAGTGGCCGTCACACACCAGGGTGCGGTCCGGCAATTCCAAACGGTATTTGGTTCCCTGCTGGTAGAGTTTACCGGTTTGTTTATTCTGGGTTTGATCGGGCATCGTGGTGGTCATGACAAAGTCAACGGTGACGTCTGACCATTTATCCATTTTCTCCTTCGTCATCTGCAGCAGGTTTACAGCCCGGGAGTCTGAAACCTCCAGGTCGGCTCCACGCGGAGTCTGTCCCCAGAGCACACCTTGCAAGAGAAAGAGAAGCAAACAGCAATGTTTAGCAAAGCCCTTCATGTATTTGCATTTATACCAAGAACGACGGCGAAATGCCAATAGTTTTAGCAAATCGTTAAAGTAGGGTTAACCTGCTATTTTTTCTTTAACTCATCCAATAAGTATTCCAATTCCATTTCGGAGAAGACGAGCACTTCGCGGGGTTTGCTGCCATCGGCAGCTCCGACGATATTCAGCTGTTCGAGTTGATCCATGATCCGGCCGGCCCGGTTATACCCCAGTTTCATCCGACGCTGGATCATCGAGGTACTACCCAGTTGATTCTGTACCACCAGGCGGGCGGCGTCCTCAAACTGGTCATCCAGTTCCTCCCAGGTCAGTCCGGAGTCACCGACCATGGTCTCACCTTCCGGTTGGTATTCCGGCAGATAGAAGGGTTCGGTGAATCCAGGTTGGTCGTGGATGTGATCCAGGACGCGTTCGACTTCAGGGGTATCTACAAATGCACATTGCAAACGGATCATGTCTCCGCCGACGTTAAGCAACATGTCTCCACGACCGATCAATTGCTCAGCACCTCCGCGATCAAGAATGGTCCGGCTGTCGATCTTGCTGGTGACTTTAAAACCAATCCGGGCGGGGAAATTGGCTTTGATGATACCGGTGATGATGTTTACCGATGGCCGCTGGGTGGCGATGATCAGATGAATGCCCACCGCCCTGGCCAGCTGAGCCAACCGGCCGATGGGTAATTCAATTTCTTTCCCGGCTGTCATGATCAGATCTGCGAACTCGTCGATGACCAGAATGATGAACGGTAAGAATTTATGTCCGTTTTCCGGGTTCAATTCCCGGCGTTTGTACTTGGCATTATATTCCTTGATGTTCCGGGCGCGTCCTTTTTTCAGCAAATCATAACGGGTATCCATCTCAATACACAACGAATTGAGGATGTTGATCACCTTACTCGTTTCGGTAGTGATGGCTTCTTTCGCATCAGGCAGGAAGGCCAGGTAATGGTCTTTTAATTTACTGTATGGGAATAACTCCACTTTTTTCGGGTCAATGAGCACCAGTTTGACTTCGCTCGGGTGCTTCTTGTACAGAAGGGACATTAAAACAGTGTTGATCCCCACGGATTTTCCCTGTCCGGTGGCACCGGCGATCAACAGGTGAGGCATCTTGGCCAGATCGGCCACAAACACTTCGTTGGCAATGGTCTTCCCCAGGGCAATGGGAAGCTCCATCTTACTTTCATTGAATTTATCGGAAGCCAACACTTCCCGCAGGGAGACGACTTGTTTTTTCTTATTGGGAACCTCGATCCCGATGGTCCCTTTACCCGGTATCGGTGCGATGATACGAATCCCCAGGGCACTTAGACTAAGGGCGATGTCGTCCTCCAGGTTTTTGATCCTGGAAATGCGTACACCGGGTGCCGGAACGATCTCATAGAGGGTTACGGTTGGGCCGATGGTCGCGCGGATTTTGGTGATCTCGATCTTGTAATTGAGCAGGGTGGAGATGATCTGATCTTTATTGGCCTCCAACTCTGCCCGATCAATTTCAACTTTTTCTTCACTGTAATCATCCAGCAATTCCAATTCAGGAAATGTAAAGTTCCGCAAATCGCTCTGTGGGTCGACCGGAGCATTCAAACCGAGGTGCTCACCGTGCTGGTGTGAATTTTCCTCAACGGTCAAAGGACGGTGTTCTGCCCGTTCCTGGATCTCCATTTCCAGATCGGAGTCTGCATTGACTTCCTGGTCAGAGGTGGCAGAAGCATTCGGCTCGATGGTTTCAAAATCCAGATCTTCATCGTCTTCGGCGATACCGGGCTGGGCATGTGCCGGTTCCGGAACCACGAATTCCATCTGTCCGAATTTATTAAAATGGGAATGTTCCGGTTCGTCTGTTTCTGGTTCGATTTGATTGCTGCCAGGTTTGGTATAGTAACTGGGTTTGAGGGGTACATTTTCCTGAACAGCTCCGAGGCCTACCGCAACCGGGGACTTGGTGAAGGGCCACAATCGTTGCCAGGGGATCTGGGCATCGGTAAAATTAGGATTGATGGACCATATGATGATGATGATGACGGTCAATAATAACAGGGCGTACAAGCCCACTTCACCGATAAAGTTGCTCACCCAGTACGTCAGTCCTTCACCAATGGTGCCTCCCCATGGGAAAGCCGTTTTCAGGAAGAAAGCTTCAAAAAAGACTGACAAATAAATCATCAATCCCATCAAATAGGCAAAATGGTAGGTCATGCTGTGATCTTTCCTGCCGCGCAACAGGTACCACCCTAATTTGTACAGGAAGGGGAGCAACAGGAAAGAGGACATGCCAAATCCCCAGTAAATGAAAAAATTGGAAAGTACGGCGCCCATGCGGCCACACCAATTTTGCATGATCAGTTGGCTGTCCCACAGGGTTTGCCAGGAAAAATGGAAGACCTGATCCTGGTCGGCCCGCCAATTGAATACATAGGAAACCAGTGCCAGGGCCAGGTAGGCGGTGAAGAATAAAATCACGATGCCAGCGATCTTGCGGAATCGCTCCTTCTTCTGTACCTTGGTAATCGGTTGTTTTTTCTTTTTTTTCTTGGACGCCATGGAACTGAAACAGTTAGATATTAGGAATTTTTTTAATGTTTCTTGTTGCAAATATAGAATTATACATATAAAGAAAAAATGTAATGTGAAATTTTTTTTGGTTTCCCGGCCGGACACCACCGCCGTTGCGGAGTGCTGTAGCCCGCAATCCTGGCGCGCAGGGAGTGTCTCACGGGCTAAAAAATGAATCATGGCAATGACGTTCAATGATTGGACACCTTCCCGGATGGCCTTCTTCGTGGCTCCCATCCTGATGGGCGTTTCAACCTTTTATTGGGAGGAAGGGGCCTATGGAATTACCGGAGGCACGCTTTTGATCGGCTCCCTCCTCTTCTACATCTTGGCCTTACAAAGCCTTTTCCAACGGTTGCATTCCGCCTGGCCACGCTATGCGAATTGGGGCTACCTGATTGCTTTGGCCGGGTGCATCAGCGGCATCAATTTTGGCTTTACGGATGTCATGAGAGAAGCATTTGACATTTCCCATCAAACGTTCCTGGACCGATCGTCCGGGCATGCGACCGCATTCAATCTTCTGTTATTTTGGACCGGCCCTCTGTTTCCCTTGAGTTTACTGATTCTCGGGATCCAGATGATACGAAGTCGCGATGGACATCCTGTGATGGCCGCCTTACTAAGCATCAGTGGGATTGCCTTCCCACTTTCAAGAATTCTTCGCATTGAGTGGATCGGACACCTGGCTGATGCCATTCTGTTGATTCCATTTTTTTATTACGGTTGGCAATATGTTAAGTCGGTAAGCGAATAATTTGGCAGGGAACCTGGCATTATCTAAATTTCCAAATGCACTTACGTCAATACGTACACGATACCTTCGACTTTAATCGCCACACCAATTTAAAGTTGTTGCGGAAAATCGGGCAGTTATCACAACCTGCCGAAAGCATCAGGCATTTTAGTCACCTGATTAATAGCCAGGAAAAATGGCTGGCCCGGATACTTCAGGATCC
>JAGQXC010000527.1 GCA_020436785.1 Saprospiraceae bacterium
GGATCCCGTTGAATCTGGTTAAAGTTGCGGAAGAGGAAGAACAGGAAGTCCTCAAATTAATTGGCAAACTGGAAGAGGACGAAGATGTCCAGAAGGTATTTTATAACCTGGAGTAATCTTACCGGGGATTTTTTGTTTGGCATACTCCCATCGGACATTCCTCCAGACCACGTGATCGCAATTAATTCAAGCTGTAGACATCACAATTCAGTTTATTTCGTTTAAGGACATATGAAGTACTGGACTGGACTTATTGTTATCACGATACTGATGGCTTGCCGGGTTCTTCCGGAAGGTGCTTATGCCCCACCATCAGGAAAGGCACCGGACTACAGCTTGTTGGAAAACTGGGCGGCTCATCCCGATAAAAAAGACGCGGCAGATAGCATACCGGGTCATGCTTCGGTGGATGAAAAGGACCTGCCTGCCGACGTCTTTTTCATTTATCCGACGACCTACATTGGCAAGCGCGGAGAAAATCAATGGAATGCAGCCATTGATGATGACGACCTTAACCGACGGACCGATGCTACAGCCATTCTTTTTCAGGCCAGCATTTTTAATCAGGCCGGCCGGGTTTTTGCGCCCCGGTATCGGCAAGCGCACTATGAAGCTTATTTTACCAAAGATGAGGATTCCGCGAAGAAAGCCTTCCGGTTGGCGTATCAGGATGTCGAGGCAGCCTTCCAATATTACCTGGACCATTGGAATCATGGACGTCCGATCATCATAGCCAGTCATAGTCAGGGAACCACCCACGCCATCCCTCTGCTGCAGAAATATTTTGACGGAACACCTCTCCAGGGACAGTTGGTCGTCGCATATTTAGCTGGTATGCCGGTTACACGTGATGATTTTAGCCACCTGATGCCCTGTAGCAATCCGGATCAAACCGGTTGTTTTTGTTCCTGGCGGACTTTCCAGACTGGCTATCGGCCCCATTTTAGCAAAGCCTATCTGGCGGAACGATTTGCCCCTCTGGAACATACCGTGGTCACTAACCCATTGACCTGGACGACCGATACGGTATATGCGCCGAAAACGGACAATCAGGGAGCCCTGCTCTTCAAATTCAATGACATTTACCCGGAACTGGTCGATGCCCAGGTGGTCCGGGATATGCTGTGGGTGACCAAACCTAAATTTCGGGGAAGCCTCTTTATACGCACCAAGAATTATCACGTGGCTGATTACAATTTCTTTTATTTCAATGTCCGTGAAAATGCCCTAAAGAGGGTTGACGCTTTTCGGGAGTCATTCCTTTCCAGTGGCACCAAGAAATAAGAACAGAGGCCGGATTTATTTTTGCCAGGCTAACTGATTAACCTTACGGCCAATCCGGTAACCGAGATCCAGCCCGGCTTCGGCATCCATTCGAAAATGCACACCTAGCGGAACCCGGGAATAGGCATTTTCTTCCGCCATGTCATAAAATCGCTGAAACGTTCTGGGAGTGGACAAGAATTCTGTTCTGCCCTCATGGCAGCGATCGGTCATTGGATATGAGAATCCAAAAACGTCCGTGAGTACTTCCGCCGCAGCCGCTCCAAAAGTTGCATGTCCTGACGGATAGGCGGGGAATGGAGGAGTAAAATAATTGCCAGACCCGTCCGGGCACATCACGGTGTTCCATTCCGGATGACCCATGCTTTTCTGGATATAATCAACCGGTCTCAGGTAATTGTACTTGTACTTTTCATTCCAGCAACGCACTCCGGCGTCACTCAGTGCCATTCCCAACTTCGCATACACGTAGACAGTCCGGTCAAGAGGTACCTTACCCGACTCAATGACTTGATTTGTAACGGCAATCCAACGTCCGGCAGGCGTAAAGGTCAGGATCGGACAATCATCACTCCAGAAATCCGCAATCCAGCGGTCTTCATGATTGTTACCATTCTTGATGAGATTCACCAGATTGAATACCTCTTTAGCCTGAACATAAATTTGGGATCCGGGATCGGTACTGAATGGAAGGGGAGATGGGACGGCATCGTCAGCATTGGCGACAAAGGTCCGGACCTGGCCCCAATGAGGGAGCAGGGCCTGGGAGTAATCGGGATAAGTCGGTTGCCAGGATCCTTCGAAAGCCGGTGGTTGATAGGAAGCATCATTGTTGTGAAGGTATGCCTCGTGACCGATCGCATCGGTTTTCGACCAATTGTACACGGCAATCGCTACGGCAGTTCCAAACGAGCTTGACCGCTCGTAAACGTCGGCCGGAATGGTCTGACCAAACTCAATATTGAACTTCTGCTTCAGCGCAAATAAGCGTTGTTGTTGCTCAGCCGGCGCTGTTGGAAAGAATGCGGTAAAAATACTGCTGTAGGCTGCATGGAGTGCGGTGGGCCAATGGTACACGACTCCCTGCTGGACTTCGGGAAGATTGATCACCGGAAAGGTGGATTTCATGGAATTATAGGAATCAGACATACCAGGAACTACCGATTCATAAGCAGCAAGGGAGATGTAGGCGATGGTTCTCGCAGATACGGGAGGGCGATAGCCTGGCGTATATCGCTCAATATCCAGATAGAATTGCATCCAGGCCAAAGCGACCGAATTGTTGAATTGTTCGGTTTTTGGTAGCGACTCGGTTGAAATGATGTCAGGTTCTTTTTGACAAGATGAAAAGATCAAGAGGAGCAGGAGTACTCGGACGATATTCAGGTAAATTTTATTCATAGGTGTGATGAAATTACTAATTGGATTCCTGGCAAGTCTTTGCCATTTGGGACCGGATGGATTGAGCGAGCAGCGGATTATTGGAAGAGATTCTTACCAGGGTACTGTCAAGCCAGCGATTAATCTGTTCGATGTTTAACATCGTAGTGCGGGATAACCTGGCCGCCTGTGCATCCCTTGAGCCTGCTTCCTGTACCATCCGTTGGGTAGCAAGGTCCATTTTAGAAAAGATCTTAAACATGGAAATCAGATCCGCATTGCGAACCGCGAGCAAATTATTACGTTCCTGGCTCGGAACCGAGTCCGGCATTTGAGACTGAAGAATGGCATTCACTGAATCCCAAAGAGCTGTGGTTTGAACAGACAATGAATCCATTTGACAGATCAGTCGATGTCGCTGTAGCAGCTTTTCCTCAATGACTTTTCCTTCTGGCGGTTGAATGCAACCCAGCACATTGATGAAGCACATTGTACCGAAAGCCAATCGCTTGTAAATCATAATGTCAACCCAATTTTATCCCATTGCCAGCTTGTTGTCTTCCACAAAATTCCGCCATCTAAATTGATGAAAGTTTTCCGTCTCTTTATCCGTGTCCCCAGGAAATATTTTCTTGAATCGTGGCAATGGGAACCATCTTATCTACAACCTTAGATAGACTGGGAGATGCAGTTGGGTAACCGATAATTGCTAAAAATCAATCCGATTTGCTAAATTAAAACCTGAAAAAAAATTGGCATGAAAACAACTTCAAGAAGGAAATTCCTGCAACATTCCGCCACGCTGGCCGGTGCCATCAGTGTATCGCAATTATTGCCCCTCGAAGCATTGGCGCGAAAACGAGCCATTGCCCCTTCCGACAAAATCCGGATGGGCGTCATCGGCTGCAATGGCATGGGCTGGGCGGACATGCACTCACATCTTTTAATGGATGAAGTCGATTGTGTAGCCGTTTGTGATGTGGATCAGTCGGTGTTGGACCGCCGCAGTGAGGATGTGATGAAAATGCGGGGATCCAAGCCGGCTCAGTACAAGGATTACCGCAAATTACTTGAAGACAAAACCATCGATGCAGTGGTCATCGGCACGCCGGATCACTGGCATCCCCGCATCTTTGTGGACGCGCTGGCCGCCGGCAAACACATTTATTGTGAAAAGCCGGTGGCGAATTCGATCGGTGAAGCACAATGGATGCTGAAATCCGCTGAACAAACCGACCGGCTGGTTCAGATTGGCCAATGGCAACGCAGTGGACCACACTACGAACAGGCCATTAACATCGTGCGGTCCGGTGACCTTGGAAACATCCGCCTGGTCAAGGTTTGGGCCTACCAGGGATGGATGAAGCCCATGCAAAAACAACCCGATGGCCAGGCTCCGGAAGGTGTGGATTATACCATGTGGCTAGGGCCTGCTCCCACCCGTCCTTTTAATCCCAACCGGTTCCATTTTAATTTTCGCTGGTTTTGGGATTATGCCGGAGGATTGATGACCGACTGGGGGGTACATGAAATCGACATTGCCCTGTATGCCATGAATGCTACCGCTCCGAAATCCATCGTTGCCAGCGGAGGCAAACTGGCTTATCCCGACGATCCTGCCGAGACCCCGGATACCCTGCAAGCCGTATTTGAATACGATCATTTCAATATGCTCTGGGAACATGCGACCGGCATCGATGGGGGCAATTACGGGCGTACGGAAGGTATTGCATTTATTGGTAACAAAGCCACCCTGGTGGTCAACCGGGGTGGATGGGAAATTATCCCCGAAACCGAATTTGATGCCCAAAAAGGGATAACGGTGTATGAGTATGAAGCAGTTCCGGAATACCATAAGCCCGGCAATCTTAACTACCTGGATTTGCACACGGAGAATTTTATCCGCGCCATCCAGAACAATGATCCGGCCAGTCTCAAATGTGGTATCAGAACGGGCAGTGTAGCAGCCATTAATGCACACATGGGCAACATTGCATTTAAAACCGGTCGTAAAATTTATTGGGACGCGGCTAGTAATCAATTTAAAGGAGATGCCGAAGCATCAAAGATGATCCAGCCAACTTATCACAATGGCTGGAAGTACATGGGGTGATCATTCAGGGAAGGCTTCAACTTCCATCGGTGAAAGATTGATCGATGTCAGGAACTCCTTTCAACTCACTCATGGTGAGATGGTTGAATAGTATTATCTTTAAAGACCATCAAAACTCCATGTATGGATGTTTAAGCTTCGTGAAATCCCAATTTCTAAGTGGCTGATTGTCACCTCGGTACTGTTGTCGACCGTGGCCCTGCATGGACAGTCATTGGATTCGCTCCGTCTTCGACCGGATAACCGAGCGAAAGTGGATGCCTACCAGCGGTTGGCAACCGAAATGGAGCCCCACCGTAAAGTCCTGCAAATTCTTGATGAAGCTTACCGCATTGCCGTGGATCTTAAGTATTCATCCGGACAAGCTCAAAACCGGTGGTTAGCGGGTGAGGTGGCTTTTCAACTCAAACGTTGGGATGCCAGCAAAGAGGCTTACGAAGCCGCCTTACGCATCTATCAGCAAAAGGAGGACATATCCCAGGAAATTAAGGCCTATGAGCGCATTGCCCTCGTGGAAAGCAAGGCCGGCCACTATACCCTGGCTGCCCAATACATTCAAAAAGCCAACCTCCTAAAAGAACGACAGGCCACGACCCAGGCCCAGGAAACCATCTCCTCCTTGCAACAACAGGATACGGCCATGCAGAAAGAAATGGCGGTCCAACAGGTTCAAATTCAAGGATTGAACGTGGAGAAATCCCGGGCGCTGGAACAATTGCAAGCTCAAAGACAATTGTCGTTGGAACAGCAACTGGAAATGGCGCGACTGCTTCGTGAGCGGGATAGCCTGGAACTCGATCGTTTGGGGTTGGAATACGATAATTTAAGTCAGGAATTAAGCCTCGAAAAGGCCCAAAGGCGGAACACCTGGACTTTGATCGGTGCGATAATGGTGGGTCTGCTTTCGTTATTGTTTTGGCAAAGGCTGCGAATAGGACAGGCTCGCAAAAATGTTCAGCTGGAGCGTCAACGTGCCGCCTACTTAAAACAAGTCAATGACCTGAAGGATCAATTCCTGGCGAATACGAGTCACGAACTGAAAACACCGCTTAACGGCATCATTGGTCTCGCCGAGAGCCTGTTGGATGAAGATACGTGGGCGGACCGGAATGAGCGGGACCACAACATCGAACTGATTGTCAATTCTGGGCGTCGCCTGAGTAACCTGGTGAATGACCTGCTTGATTTCTCCAAAATTCGCAACAATGCCCTGGAATTGAATCCGGTGTCCATTGATCTGCATGCCCTTGTGGATGTTGTCGTTCGAATCTACCGGTACATGGTTAAGGATAAACCGCTTGAGGTACGTAACCTGATCGGCAAGGAGATGCCTGCCGTGCTGGCCGATGAAGACCGATTGCAGCAAATTCTGCACAATTTGATTGGCAATGCGGTCAAATTCACGGAAAAGGGAACCATTGACGTGACCGCCAGAATCCTTGACGCCGGCTGGGTGGAAATAGCGGTTACAGATACGGGCATCGGAATTCCGGAGGATAAACAGCAATCCATCTTTGAAGCTTTCGTACAA
>JAGQXC010000528.1 GCA_020436785.1 Saprospiraceae bacterium
CCGCTTAATTTTTAAAGTGACCGGATGGCCAGGTTCTGAGGTCCCCTCCCGCGAGGCAATCACCTCTCCATTGTAAACAATTTCCAACGTTCCGCTTAACGGTTCGATCGCCGTCCAGGTTACTTCCACTGAGACTGTTTCCGCACCAGGTAACTTAATTTCATCGCCTGGCCCGTAACGATAGTTAACCTTTAAGTCAATAAACTCGTGGTGACCATTCCGGGCCACAACCGTATTCCCCCCTTTAATGCCCCGGATCCATTTCTGATAGGTCAGTGGCCCGTCGACTTTTACATAGGTCAGCAGGGAACCTAGTGGTTCTTTGGAATTGCAAGGATAATCCGTCCCGGCTGTCAGTGCGATGCGAAAACCACAATTCAACAATTTATAGTATGCCTTTATGACCGCATCGGCATCATAATTCCCCGAACTCACTTCCGGATTATTGCTGCTATACACATCTTCGGAGATAAAATCAATGGTACCCAATGCCGCTTCGACCGGGTATTCAATGGGAATGCAGCAGTTGAGGTCTGATTGAATCCGATCATTGAGGTATTCAAAATGACAAAATCCGGCGATCGCTCCCTGCTTTCGTCCATAGTCCAGAATGTTATAGGGTGACTCATCCCAGATCTGCACAGCCTCATTCAGACCAAGCAGGACCAGATGACCGCCCAGCGCCTTGTTTTCAAACGATACCCCATAGGGATCCCAATGCCATTCCGCATCGTAATGAACGATCCTGCCAGGGATGGATAAGGGAGCATCCCGGCCGGTTACTTTTGGCAAATCCGTTTCGGCAAATTTCACTTCACCATCTCCCATATCTGCCAATACGGAAATCACTGCCAAGTTGTTGACCTCCATGGCTTTTACCATCTGTTCTTCCGGCAAGACCTCCTCGACCGGTCCTCCGCAATCACGGTGCACATGCATATCGCCGGCATACCAATCGTCCGGTTCTGGCCGGATGTCCCTTTTTCCCATGGTAGATTTTGTCGATGCAACCAGGGTAAATACCGCATGACGAGGAACATTAAACCGGATGGCAGCTCCCTGCTGGATAATTTCCGGCCCCGGTACCAAATGGTCCTCAGCGGTGGTTATAATGCTTTTATATGTGGTATTCTCCGGCAAATTTTCCAATTGCCCGGTAATGGTTCGTTGTTCACCGGTATTGTGTCCCACAATCACCAACTGTCCGTTGGGATTCAGAAAGGAGGAGACGAACAGATCATTTTCACTTTTCGTGTCGACTTTTTGTGCGCCCGGGTTTACAAACCGGTACAATTGTGCATACTGGTAAAATTGCTGGCGCGGCTTCCATTGCCGGGTCATGGAAATGTATTCGATCAATGGCTTGCCTTCGTCGGAATGGTACCAGATCACCCAATCATTCGGAGGCAAATTATCGTATCCGTTGCGACGGGCGTGCTGGTAAACACAGTCAAAGCCATCCCAGTACATAAAGCCCTGGGCACCGCTGTTCATTTGTCCAAGCAGGTTGTCAATACCTGCCAATTCGGTCACCCAAAACGAATGATTTGGATTATCTGCCTGCTTGACCAAAGCCGAGTATTGTTCTCCGTTATTCCCGTAATTGTGTACGCCCCAGTGCGCGAGCTTTCCGATGACATAGGGGTCTTTGCTCATTTCCTGCATGCACATTGCAAACAACTGGTCGCCGGCGGCATCCGGAGCAACGAAACGAACATCTCCCATGCCAAATTCATCCAGCTTTTTACCCAATTTCTTAATGATTCTCGTGTACTGAACGGGATCCGGAATGTTGGGTCCTTCAACGATACCGTCAGGGTGCTGATCATTTTTTGTCGTTGAAACGATGTCCGTTTCATTCAATGGAGATACCAAATAAAATTGTATCCGGGCCTGGTTACGAGCATAATACAGCAAGGCCGCAATTGACTCCACCAGTTCATCTTCCATAGAAGGCAGGACGCCGTAATCCGGCCCCATCCAGCTTTGCTGTGCGTTGGTTGGCTTTTGGGGCGCCTGAGCAGGAGGGGCGCCCATTAAGCTGAGGATCAGGCCTTCCTTGATGTTCTTCTGATTCAGGTAGGTCAAGGTCTTCCAGATGCCTTGAAATTTGGGGGTAGAAAAAACCCGGTTGTAATAATCCCAATTGAAATGACCGGGATCCCGATCGTCGTTCTCCATTTCCCAGTCCATTTCTTCGATGACCGCGCGAAAAATGGTGGCTCCCAGTGAATCCGCAAGGAGATCAATGGCCGGTTGCAGAATGCCGGTCTCCTGGTATTCTCCATTGAGCCACCAGGAGGTATTGATGTTCACTCCAAATCCATCGAGTATTTGCTGCCGTTGTGCACCATCTATCCGGAAATCAACGTTCGTCTCCGATGGATCGTTCTGACCGCACGCCGGTTCAACCATCCAGACCATCAGGATGAAAATGAAAAATTGATTCAATTTGCCTGTCCTGAACTGGAGTCCCGTTTTATTCCAAATGGTATGCATGAATGGCAGTTGTTTCTCCAAAAAATAAACCTTCCTATTCCACGATTATTTTTCCGGGGGAATGATGATAAACGGTAACGGCAAAATCTCCGGATTCCATTTCCCTGATCAGGTAGCCGGCGCCGGAGGGCGCGGAACTGAATTTATCCAGTTGAATACCTTCCAGGGTAATCCTTACCGGTTTGAAAGCCAGTTTTAGGTATTCTCTCCCTTCCACTCCGGTCGCGGTGTACTCCAGCCGGTGATCCCGGTAGATCACATCTTTCAATACGCCGGGCGAATACAAAATATGGTTTTCTCGGGGTGGCGCCCATTCCGGAATGGC
>JAGQXC010000529.1 GCA_020436785.1 Saprospiraceae bacterium
CAGACGGGCTTCTGCAACCAAGTCCCGATTCCCCAACGAACAAATCAAAAAAGATGGCTATCCAACCACTTGAAAATTACATCCTTGGCGTTCAGGCAGAATTTGACCGCATCCCTCCGGACAGAAGCTCCGTACTGGATCAATTGGCCGCTTACATCCAGAACAGGCTGAATCAATCCGGGAAAGCCGATGTCGTTTGCATCTGTACGCACAATTCCCGGAGAAGCCACCTGGCCCAGGTTTGGGCACAGGTTGCCGCCTATCACTACGGCATCAAAAACATCAACGCCTATTCCGGAGGCACCGAAGTGTCGGCTCTAAATCCAATGGCCACCCATGCCCTGGAAAAAGCAGGATTCGCCGTTCAAAAGCTCTCCACCGGCATCAATCCGGTTTATGCCTTCAAATACCATCCGGATGAACCCGCCCTCATCGGGTTTTCAAAGACCTATGACGACCCGTTCAATGTCCAAAACGGCTTCATTGCCGTCATGACCTGCTCCCATGCCGATGAAAACTGTCCATTTATCCCCACCGCCGCCCAGCGGATTTCACTTTCCTACGACGATCCCAAAGACTACGACGGAACGCCGCAGCAGGAAGAAAAATACGCGGAGCGGTGCCGGGACATTGCCAGGGAGATGCTCTATGTTTTCTCCAAGATGATTAAATCCTAAATGCGGTGGCCATGGCTGGAAAAAAATTAGGCTTTTTGGATCGTTACCTGACCGTTTGGATATTCCTGGCTATGACCGTTGGCGTAGGTATTGGCTCTCTGTTTCCAGCAACGGCAACATTCATCGATTCCTTTAGCTCGGGGAGTACCAATCTGCCCATCGCCATAGGACTGATCCTGATGATGTATCCACCACTGGCCAAAGTGAATTACAGCTTGTTGCCACAGGTATTCCGGAATGTGAAGATCTTATCCATTTCCCTCTTGCTCAATTGGATCATCGGTCCGGTCCTGATGTTTGTTCTGGCATTGCTATTCTTGCAGGATTACCCGGAGTACATGGTGGGGCTTATCCTGATCGGCCTGGCGCGATGCATTGCCATGGTTCTGGTGTGGAATGACCTGGCCGAAGGAAGCAGCGAATACGGCGCGGGTCTGGTAGCCCTGAATAGTATTTTCCAGGTATTTGCCTACAGTTTTTATGCGTGGCTGTTCATTACCAAATTGCCACCCGTATTCGGTTATGCAGGGGCCATCGTGGACATCTCGATCATTACCATTGCGAAAAGCGTCGCCATTTATCTCGGTATTCCGTTTCTGGCCGGACTACTCAGCCGGGTTATCCTGGTTAAACTAAAAGGGGAAAACTGGTATAAAACCAAATTCATCCCCGCCATTTCTCCAATGACGTTAATTGCCCTGTTATTCACCATTGTAGTTATGTTTTCACTCAAAGGGGAATTGATCGTTCAAATTCCCCTGGATGTGGTGAGGATAGCCGTCCCGTTAGTGGTTTACTTCGCGGTCATGTTTTTGATTGGCTTTTTCATTAGTAAGGCCCTGGGCGCGGATTACGACAAAACCGCATCCATTGCCTTTACTGCAGCCGGAAATAATTTTGAACTGGCGATCGCCGTGGCCATCGCTGTCTTTGGCCTCCATTCCGGGCAGGCTTTTGCGGGAGTGATCGGACCGCTGGTCGAGGTGCCGGCCCTGATTGTATTGGTAAGGGTGGCCTACTGGTTCCGTAAACGGTATTTCTCCGGGAAGACTCAACCTACGTAACCGCCCCGGTCCCGGTTCACCGGCTGGGATCATGCGATTTGGAACCCTGGCTCCTTGTGTAATTGAATGGCCATTAAACTTTGACCTCTTTCCGGGGTTATACCATCTATCTTTTCAATGAAAACCCATCGATCTATGCGGCTCCATAGTTACACCCTGATCGCCATTACGCTTGGCTTCTTTGCTTGTCAGCCACAAAGAACCGACCTGGCCCAGACCATCATCGATCAGGCCATTGCCATCCAGGGAGGACCGGTCATTGATCAGGCAACCATCGATTTTGACTTTCGGGGTCGCCATTACCGGGCGATCCGAGATGGCGGCACCTTCCAGTACGAACGCATTTTCACCGTCGACAGCTCGGGTGCTTTGGTGCGTGATGTGCTGACCAATGAAGGTTTGACGCGGTACATCAACGGCGAAGTGGTTCGCCTTCCCTCCAAAGACAGCGCGGCTTACTCCAGCTCGGTTAACTCCGTCATTTATTATGCCTTGCTTCCTTATTTCCTGAATGACCCCGCCGTACAAAAGACCTACCTGGACTCGGTAAGCATCCACAACCAGCCTTATCATAAGATTAAAGTGACATTTGCCCAGACCGGCGGGGGTAAAGATTATGAAGATGAATACGTGTACTGGATTCACCGGAAGAATTATACCATGGATTATCTGGCTTACAACTACCACACCGACGGAGGAGGAGCCCGGTTCCGGGAAGCCTACCAACCGCGTATTATCGCCGGTATCCGCTTTACCGACTTCCACAATTATGAGCCGATTGATCAAAGCCTGGATGTCGAACTATTCGACCGGATGTATCAACAGGATAGTATGAAGCTGCTTTCAGAGATCGTCACGGAAAACATAGAGGTCGTGAATTGACTCTGCATTAGGCAAGGCTGTCTAATGGCTTATATCAAATTTATATCATCTAATTTCTCCATACACCAGCTTTTCCATCACCCAATTGGTCCTGGCACCACTTTCTCCCGTGCTGGGACAGGATCCCACACCCTGCAACGTGGCAACAATGGATTGGATCAATGGCTGCTGGATGTGCGGCGGATAGGCGAAGGTGAACACTTCATCGGGGTGACCATCTCTCCGCAGGGTCACGGTCGGGTCGCCAAAATAAGCAAAGGAAATTTCACCGCCATCTCCGACGATACGGGTCTGCTCGATGCGTGAAGTAACGCCGGTGGTAAAACACCACATGCCCTGTCCGATCAC
>JAGQXC010000530.1 GCA_020436785.1 Saprospiraceae bacterium
AAATCAGAATATTCTGCGCAACTCGGTTCCTTTCAATATGGAGGCCGATTCCTTGAATTGTTCGGTGCTGGGTGAAGACGCTGTGCCGAGCACACCGGAATTTGAATTGTTCATCCGGGAGGTGCGTAAAGAAATGACCATTAAATGCGGTCAGCGGTGTACAGCGATCCGGAGAATTTTAGTGCCTGAAGCACTCGTTGCGGAGGTGGAAAAAGCTCTATCGCAAGCGCTGGCTGCGACCACAATTGGAGATCCTCAAATGGAAGGCGTCCGTATGGGTGCATTAGTCAGCAAAGACCAGGTTGCCGAAGTCCGAGAACGGATCAAGGCGCTGACTTCCGGTGGACAGCTGGTGTACGGCGACCCGGAAGAGGTTGAAATTATCGGTGCCAGCGCCCAGCAAGGAGCATTCATGAGCCCGGTCTTATTGCGGATTCATGAACCATTTGTTCAGACCGCAGTCCATGAAGTCGAAGCATTCGGCCCGGTCAGTTCACTGATACCCTATACCGGTGTGGAAGAGGCGATTGCTTTAGCCCGGATGGGTAAGGGCTCACTGGTGGCGAGTATGACCACGTATGATGACCGGATCGCCCGCGAATTTGTTTTAGGCACTGCGGCACACCATGGTCGCATCCTTATCCTGAACCGGGATTGTGCAAAAGAATCCACCGGGCATGGATCTCCGTTGCCGACCCTGGTCCATGGAGGTCCGGGCCGGGCCGGAGGAGGGGAAGAAATGGGAGGTAAACGGGGCGTGTTGCACTATTTGCAGCGGTGTGCCATTCAGGGCAGCCCCACGTCGCTCACCAACATAACGGGTACTTATCAGCGTGGTGGCCGGGTCATTCATGAAGAAGTACATCCTTTCCGGCGCTATTTTGAAGAGCTGCAAATTGGGACTCAATGGATCACCGCCAAACACACGGTGACTGAGACGGATATTGTCAATTTTGCCAATGTTAGCGGGGATCATTTTTATGCCCATGTGGATGAGACGGCTCTGGCAGGTACCTTATTCAATCGGCGGGTAGCCCACGGGTATTATTTATTATCCAAAGCTGCCGGACTCTTCGTCGAACCGCGTAAAGGACCGGTACTATTGAATTATGGTCTGGATGAGTGCCGGTTTACCAAGCCGGTCTATCCGGGCATGACCATTGGTGTAAAGCTTACCGTAAAGGAAAAAATTACCCAGGAAAAGCAGGAGGAAGGCGATATTGCAAAAGGAATTGTCAAATGGGACGTTGAGATATACGATGAGCAGGATGAAATCGTTGCTCTGGCTACGGTTCTGACCATGGTGCAATTGCGAAATCAGGATTAGGTATGGATCAGGGACATCTCCGCATCACAGAATTTAACCGGAATGTAAAGAAGATTGAATTCCATCATCCGGCGCACAATGCCTTGCCGGGAACCTTGCTGGAACAATTGGAACAGGCCATCGTTGATCTGGAGCAAGATCCGCAAGTGGTGGCAGCGATGCTCTGTAGTTCCGGCGATCGGACCTTTTGTGCCGGCGCCAACTTTGAGGAGCTGGTGGCTGTCCATGATGATGCCAGTGGTTTGGCTTTTTTCTCCGGGTTTGCCAAGGTTATTAATGCCTGCCGGCGATCAACCAAATTAATAATAGGTCGCGTCCAGGGTAAAGCCATTGGCGGCGGGGTTGGATTAGCAGCAGCCACCGATTATTGTTTCGCCACGCAGGCGGCAGCCATCCGGCTCAGCGAACTGGCGATCGGCATCGGTCCATTTGTTATCGGGCCTGCCGTGGAACGGCGTATAGGAAAAACCGCTTTTATCCGGATGGCGTTACGGCCAGAACAATGGTTTACGGCAGACTGGGCATCCAGCCAGGGATTGTATCAGGAAACCCATCCGTCGATTGCAACGATGGATGAGGCGATTGGTACGTATCTCAATCTGTTGTCGGGTTATCATCCGGAAGCGATCAGTGAATTAAAACGCATTTTTTGGGAAGGCACGGAAGGATGGGATGAACTTTTGTTGAATCGTGCACGGATCAGCGGACAACTGGTCCAGTCACCCTTTACGAAGAACGCCATCCAGGCCATCCGAAATAAATCTTAAAGTCAGGAATAATTATGAAAACAGCGTACATCATTTCAGCTGTGAGAACACCAATTGGAAGTTTTGGCGGTCAATTAGCAATGTTCGGAGCCACTACCCTGGGTAGTAAAGCCATTGAAGGCGCACTGGCGGTAGCCAACCTGGAAGCCGCAGCCGTCGAAGAAATATTTATGGGTAATGTGGTTTCAGCCAATTTGGGACAGGCTCCAGCCCGTCAGGCAGCCCTGGAAGCTGGTATTCCTACGGAGGTGCCGTGCACCACGGTGAATAAGGTCTGTAGCTCCGGGATGAAATCCATTATGTTCGCAGCCCAGGCGATCCAGTTGGGTCTGTCGGATGTCATCGTTGCCGGGGGTATGGAGTCCATGTCAAACATACCCTATTATGTGCCCAATGCCCGCTGGGGATATAAATACGGAGGTGGCCAGTTTATCGATGGATTGCAGCGCGATGGACTTAACGATGCTTATGGACATGAACCAATGGGAATCTATGCGGACCGCACGGCGGAGAAGTACCAGATATCCCGTGAGGAGCAGGATGCCTTTGCCATCCAATCCTACCAGCGGTCGGCCAAAGCAACGGAAGAAGGAAAATTTAAGGATGAAATCATCGGTGTTGCCATACCCCAACGAAAAGGTGATCCGGTTATGATGACCGAAGATGAAGAGTTTCGCCGGGTGCAGTTCGATAAAATAGCCGGTTTACGCCCGGCCTTCTCTAAAGACGGCACGGTGACCGCAGCCAATGCATCAACGATCAATGACGGGGCCGCGGCGGTGGTTGTGGCCAGTGAGGAAGCCATCAAAAATTACAATTTAACACCGATTGCCCGGATTGTCAGCTATGCCGACGCGGCTCATGAACCGGAATGGTTTACAACCGCGCCCGCCCTGGCCGCTCCGAAGGCTTTGAAACAAGCCGGCCTGGACATCGGGGACATGGATTATTTCGAGGTAAATGAAGCCTTTGCAGTAGTGACCATGGCCTTCAACAAACTCCTGGATGTGGATCCCGACCGGGTGAATGTCCATGGCGGAGCGGTATCACTTGGTCATC
>JAGQXC010000075.1 GCA_020436785.1 Saprospiraceae bacterium
CCCATGCCCGGATAATTAAATCCACAATCATAGGCTGCCTGGCCATTGGAACCATTCATTCCTCCGGCGCCGCCACCGCCGCCACTGCATCCACAGGGCTGACAGGATCCGTTACAGTAATCCCGGCCACTGCCACCACCACCGGCCGCAACGGCAACTCGGTCAGCCAGCACGGCCCCCCCGACTCTTACGTCTGAAGCGCCACCACCGCCGCCGCCAGCTCCCCCAGAACAACCGCTACCGGCTTGGCCAGATCCTCCATTACCTCCTCCATTATATCCTCCGGATCCATTTGTATTTCCCATACCTCCTACGTATACATACAGAGTTTGCCCTTCTGTAACGGCCAGATTTCCCTGGACAAAACCTCCTAATCCACCCGAAGAATTATCAATTCGGTCAATGACATCTCCACCTTCGGCTCCCCATGCCTTGATCGTCACGGAAGTTATTCCGGTAGGCACAATAAAATTCTGTACTCCGCCGGTATAATTGAATACCTGGGAATCAAGAATCGTTGCAACAAAATGATCGGGATAATGGCTCGAGCGTATCTTTTCACCAGTGTGATCCGCTGTGAAGGATGCAACAAGCAAACCGCCTGCAATAATTAAAATACAGGCAATAACGCTCTTGTAAAGATGTTTCATTGATGCTGTCTTGGTTTTCAAATTCGTTCCCGGGGTAAATTAATCAATACCGCCAAATGCAAGGCAACATATAGAAATTAATATATATGGTGCCGTGATAAAATTTCCTGGGGAGGACTAGATAACTCTTCTTCTCCCCAGGAAAGAGAAAATTCACTGTCAAATACATAAAAACAACAAAGCAGCCATCTATCCTGAAAATGGCTGCTTTGTTTAAATTTTAGGTGGATCAGATTTTATTGATCCTTATTCAATTCAGCTTCAATACTGACGAACGCTGGCGCAATGTTAGCATCCCATATTCTACGGAAGCTCCTTCGTCGGTTAGCATCAGTCAGTTAACTGGCACCATTTGTATAATGATCACTCTGGATGTTTTGTCAATAGCTCGTACACCATACCCTTCTAATCTGGATGGCTGCAAAGAATGGTAACATCCTTGAAGCAAAGAGGATACCAAATAAACAAAAAAAGCAGCCACCCCGGACCGGGATGACTGCTTTGCTATATTTCTTTAAAAATCGGTTTCTCGGGCCAATTAATTCAAAGAATCAGCTAAGGCTTTGCCTGCTTTGAAGCGCACATTTTTCTTAGCAGCAATTTTGATCACTTTACCGGTTTGAGGGTTTCTTCCTTCACGTGCGCCACGCTCGGAAACGGAGAAGGTTCCGAAGCCTACCAAAGAAACTTTTCCTCCTGACTTTAATGTAGACTCAATGCCACCAATAACTGCATTCAAAGCATCAGAAGCCTGCGCCTTGGTAATACCTGCAGCTTGTGCAATGTGATCGATCAAATCTCCTTTGTTCATGATCTTAGGATTTATATGATTAAATGTTTAAACGGCCGCAAAGTTAATCGGCTGTTCAAATTTACACAACATTCTACCAGCAAAAAAGCGTTAAAAATCCAGTAAAATCAAGGGTTTCAGCGTTTTTACCTCATTTTACCCACCCTTTACGACGGACCATCCGATGAAGGAGTCCCAGCCTCGTACCTTGCTAACCAGCGGTCTCCCAACACATTACAGACGTAAACGACCATAAAAATCGCCACACCGGGAAAGACCACCAGCCACCAGGCCGGAAAGTAATGGCGACCGGCATTTAACAATGTTCCCCAGGTCACCTGCTGCAGTCCTAGGCCCAAACCCAGGAAGGATAGCGCACTTTCCACCGCAACGGCTGCCCCAACCCCAAAAGCAGCATTGACCACCACTGGGGGCCATACGTTGGGCAAAGCATGCTTCCACAGGATCTTTCTGTCCGCCAACCCCAGCAACCGGACCGATTCCATAAAGGGTAAATGCCGGATGCGTAGTACCTCTGCCCGCACATACTGCCCGATCAGGGGCCAGCGAAACAAGCCGATGAGCAGCGCCAAAGACCAGATGCCCGTCGATTTGAACAAGGGCAAAATGGCCATCACGACCACCATACCCGGCAACGATTTAAACCAACCCACCAGAGCCAGAAACCAGCGGTCCAGAGGAATCACCAGCAAGCGCCTTCCCCAGGACAATCGCTGTAACAACCACCAACACACCATGCCCAACCCCGCCAATACCATCAGGGTAACCAACCAGGACCAACCCGTGGGATGCGGAATGGTCCAGCCCGTTTGCCATACCACCCCTGCCCCTAAAAAAATCAGCGTACTGCCGACCACGGATCGGGATATGCGTAACCGGTCATTGGCATAGTACCCGGCCAGCAGTCCCAGCAACAATCCCAGGACCACCGACAAAACCATGGCTCCCATGCCAACCCACCAGGCAATGCGGGCACCATAAAGCAGTCCGGCCAGCGTGTCCCGGCCTAATTGATCGGTACCCAGCCAATGCCGGTAATACCAGGACGAAACCTGCTGCGGGCCAAAGGGAGAACGGTAGTTGCCATTGGAAGCATCGAGCGTCTCCGCGCGATAAGGAATCAACGGACCTACGACCACCCGGTATCCGGGGGGCTTTTCATGTAAGGGAATGCGCAGCATTTCATCAAACCGGCCCATGCCGGCCTGTACCGCCCATTGTTGGACGACAGGAAAATACCAGTGACCCTGATAGTGAGCAACCAGGGCCTTGTCATTCGCCAAAAATGGCACCAGTAAAGCTATACCCAGCCAGCATCCCATCACCCAACGTATCCAGCGGGGATGTGTACGTAACCAACCGATCGGTTTCCTCGTTGTCATGCAAAACCACTTTGTCGTACACGGGGATCCAGCAATGCATAAAGCAGATCCGCCAGGAAAATACCAATCAGCGTTAGCCCTCCGATCAACAACGTCGTATAAAACAGCACTGGCCAGTCTTTGGTCAATATGCTATCCAGCAACAGCCGGCCCATGCCCGGTATGTTGCAGATAAATTCAAGGGTCACCGATCCGGCGATGGCCAGTGGGAACAGCGATCCCAGCAGAGTAATGATCGGAAACAGCGCATTGGGAACGGCATAGGACCAGATCCGCCGGCGCCTTGACATGCCCCAGACCCGGGCCGTGGCCAGATAAGGCGCCTCAAGTTGCTGATGAAGTGATTTTTCCATTTGCCGGGTCAGGTAAGCCAGTGAGGTCAGGATCAGGGTAAGGACCGGTATCAACAATTGCCCCAGATGGCGAAAGATCCGCTGAAAAGCCGACCCCTGTTCATACCCATAGCTAACTGTGACCGAAGGCAGCCAATTCATGCCATAGGTATCGGAGGTAAACAAAACCACCAACAAGGTCGCCATCCAGAATACCGGGATGGCATAAGCGGCATAAAGTAAAAATTGCACCCACCGCGCAACACCCGGTTTCGCAAAAGCCGCGAGATATACCCCGAGGGGAACGGCGATTAGAAAGGCAAGGAGCATCGCCAATCCATTGATTGAGGTTGTCCAGGCCAGAGCTTCCTTGATTTTGGCTGAAACCGGCCGACCATCATGCATGGAACGGCCAAAATCACCCGTCCACAGACCGCGAACCCACTGATGAAACTGATTGTCGGCGCCATGCCAGCGTAGGGACAATCCCAGCCATTGCCGGGATTGCAACCGCACCTCAAGACGATCCAACAGGGGCTTGATTTCAGAAGCCTGCAATAGGTCCTCCGGCAGTTGCCGGAATTGCCTAATGGATGCTCCCAACGATGTTTGCAGGGAAGCAGACCGGGCAAGATTGACCACCCTCATATCCTGGTCGGAAGCGGAGAGTCGTTCCAATTCCTCAACCCATGAACGTACCAGGTCCGCGTCTCCCAACTGGCGATACCAGGACTTAAAGACTGAGCGCTGACGGTGATTGGACAAGCGAAGAAACGCTCCGGGCATGCCGCCAGGGACCAATGAAAAATAAAAATAAGGGCGGTCCATGGCATAGCGGCCCGCAAAAATCGCATACCGCTGTGCATACAATTTGGGATCAAAAGCAGCCTCCTGATCACGACGGCTACCTCCGGCCAAATTTTCGATGGGGTCGCCGGGCAACCACTGATAGAGGGTAAAAAGGGCCAGCGCCAGCGCCAATAAAGTCACCAGCATGCCTGCTAATCGGATGACGATAAAACGTCCCATCCCACCGTTAAAGTTGTTCAGGCAGAATGGATGGCTCCCAGATCCCGGGTTTGACCACCGCCGGCTGTACCTTATAGTCTTTGCGATAAATAAACAGCACCTCCGGAATGACTAAAAAGATGACCGGTTGTTCCCGGTACAATTCGGCCTGAAACTGATGGTATTCTTCCACCAGCTCGGCCGGATTTTCTTCATGACGCAGCGAATCGATGATCGCATCGCATTCCGGGTCGGTGAACCCAATGACGTTGCCGGTTTGATCCCGGTAACTTTGGGAATGCCACGATTGATAGGGGTCATAGATGCCTACCGAGGGACTGTTGGATAGCGTGGCCATGACAAATTCGCCGGAATTGATGCGTTGACGGAGGGTGGCATTGTCTGCAATAGGGTCCAGTTCGATGTTGACTCCGATCTTTGCGGCATTGTCCTTGAGGATCAGGGCCACGTTCTGTCCCAGTGACGAATTGGCGCTGACCATGATGGGCAGAATGCATTCAACCCGCTGTCCGTCGATCATTTTATCTACCGTCCCATCCCGGTTGGAATCGGTCCATCCAGCCTCGTTCAAAGCTTTGAGCGCCTCCTCCATGCTTAGTGGAATGGGTTGTAAGTCTGTATTGTAATACGGGCTTCCCGGCATAAACGGACCTACGGTTCGCTCCGCCAATCCATTCATGAGGGTCGTAATCACCTGGTCGACATCCATCGAATAAGACATCGCCCGCCGAACCAGCGGATCCCGGAGAATGGGATGCTGATTATTCATCCCGATGTACATGTACACACTGTTGGAAGCATGCCCAAAGGCAAAACGATCGGTGGCGCCGGGTTCCTGTTCCATGGCCAGGTAATTATCCGGACGGGCAATCATGGCCACATCGACACTACCGTCCTTGAGCGCCGTCAGTGCGACCTGCTCGTCGGGAATGACCTGGTACACAATTTCCGTGGGGTAAGCATGGAAAAAAGCATCGTCCTGACGAATCTTATCACCCCACCAATCTTCCACCTTTTTCAACACCAGGTATTGTTTGCTCTCCCACTGCGCCAACGTATACGGACCACTACCTACGATGTTTTCCGGAGTCATATCCACCAATTGCAGGGACTGATCCAACGCCTGAAAGGCTGCATCGGTAGCGAGGTCCAGACCGGAAGACTGCGGATCTTTCAATTGGCTAAGCCCATAAGCAGCCAGCACATCTTCGGGGTCGTATACATGCCGGGGCATCAGATTAAAATTTGAAGCCAGTTCCCTTGCCAGCATGTAATCGTGCTTGATCCAAACATGTACGAGCCTGGCATTCTGGGCGTCAGCCTGCACATCGAGGAGATTGCCAAAAAAGCTGGCAAATCCACTGACGGCGCTCACCGGAAGAAAAGCGGCTTTGACCGTAAACAGGTAGTCCGCTGCGGTGATCGGCTCGCCATCGGACCAGGTAGCTTCCGGTCGTATCTGCAGATCAAATCGCTGAGCACCTTTCCATGGACCCTCGGTCTCCATGGACCCATTGTCAATACCCGTGTAAAGCAACGTTCGGTAGGTTAAGTCAAACGGGTCAAATTCCGCTCCCGGCCAAAAAATGTGTCTAACGACCTGGGACCCCACACTGGTTGAACTCAGCAGAGGCAACAGGCTGATTGGTTCATCCTGCACACGAACGGTGACCCGAAATGCATCGGGAACGGTAGTGTTTTCAGATTTACGACAGGAATTTCCTGAAAAGAAAATCAGCAGTAGCGAACAAAACAGGAGGGAATGCCTTTTATTCATCGGAATATTATTATCGAGCGCCTATCTTCCCAAAGGTAACGTGTATCCGGCGGGAATATTCACGATTGAGGATTAATTTATATGCAAAAAAAAGTTTTACTCGCTGGCGGTTCGGGTTTGATCGGTCAGCAAATTAAACATGAATTGCAATCAAAAGGCTATCGAGCCTGCCTATTAACGCGGGGTAAAAGCCGACCTGACCAGGGTGTCTATCAATGGGATCCGGCTGAAAAAGAGATTGACCCGGAGGCTCTCGCGGGCTGTTATGGAGTAATCAATTTAGCGGGCGCCAACATGGTCCGTTGGCCTTGGACCGCTGCCCGTAAGCGGCTACTGGTTGATAGCCGGGTTCAGTCCACGGCTTTTCTGATCGACCGGATCCTTGCAGAAAAACAATTTCCTGAGGTCTACATAAATGGATCTGCCAGCGGCTACTATCCCGACCGCGACGAAGAGTGGTTGCACGAAAAAATTGCACCAGGTGAAGATTTTTTAGGTAGGACTTGCGCACTATGGGAAGGAGCGGTTACAAACCGGCAACCCCTGCCATTTCGTACATGTATTGTACGAACCGGTTTGGTGGCTAGTACACGCGGAGGCATTTACCCCCTGATCACACTGAGCATGCATGTTAAGATCGCCGGGTATTTAGGTCGCGGGCAAATGTATTATCCCTGGATTCACATCGAGGATATGGGCAGATTAATGGTTTTTTTATTGGAAAATAAAACCTCAAATGGGGTATATAATGGGGCCGCTCCCAATCCATTGCCCATGAAATTGTGGATAAAAAGCCTGGCAGACTATAAAAAATCCTGGTTCACCCTGCGGATTCCAGCCTGGCTGGTACGTTCTGTCACCGGTTCATTTAGCCAGATACTGCTTAAAGGGGCAAGGCTCTCCGCCGATAAGATCATGCGGGAAGGATTCACTTTTAATTGGCCGGACTGGCCGGAAGCCATTCAAGACCTGGAATCCAGGAAAATCTAGTCGTGATCGAAGACCTCGATTTCGGCCACTTTAGTGACCAGGTCGGTGAATTTCCCTTTGAAACGTGTAGCGCGAACGATATGATTATCGATCCAATGGTAATTACCGCCCCGGGGCTTGTTCATCAGCAAATGATGGTATTTAAAACCATATTCCTGTAACCAGTCCTGGGTGATGGCGCGGTGTTCTTCGGTCCGGGAAGTAAAGAAAGTAATGATGTGCCCTTCGTCAAACCAACGATTGATGACATCCAGTGCATCCGGATAGGGAGGTACGGTGCGCATCCGTTCGGGTTCTTCATTGGGGACGTCGTCACAGATCGTACCGTCTATATCGATCAAAAAGTTCTTAATTTCCGGGGGCAAGATAGGGCTTAGCGCTTCTCCTTTTTCGTTGTAAATTGGTTTTAGGCTCTTGCTCTCTTGATCCATGATTTTATTTTGAGGGTGTAAAGATACAGATTTAGACGTTAGATGCTAGACTTTAGATGTGAGACTGACTTAACCTTCATAATAACGTCTTCTTAAGACTAAAAGTTAACCAGGGTGTCACGATTTCAGGGGGTCACGGGGTCAGGGTGTAGGGGTATCACGGTTTCGGGTCAAAATCAAAAATCCGATATGGTGTATCCATGGGTATAGGGTTGTATACCTGTATATGTGTATATGTGTATATGTGTATATCTGTTGATCTGTTGATCTGTGTTTGATCTTACCTGAAGTATCTAAGAAATAGCAATTCTTTGCGCCTTTGTGTGAAAAATGGTTTCAAGGTTAATGGGTATCAGGGTATCAGGGTTTCTGGGTATCGAGGCTTTGGGAGAAATTCATAAATCAAAAATCCTCAATCCATGGGCAGAGGTTGTATTTTCTGTATATCTGTTTATCTGTATATCTTTATATGTGTATATCTGTTGATTTGTTGATCTGTTGATTTGTGTTTGAGCTTACCTGAAGTATCTAAGAAATAGCTATTCTTTGCGCCTTTGTGTGAAAAATGGTTTCAAGGTTTCTGGGTATCAGGG
>JAGQXC010000531.1 GCA_020436785.1 Saprospiraceae bacterium
ACGACATCCCTTACCTGGTTGATGCCTGTCAGACGGCAGGTCAGCTTCCTCTGGACGTAGGCCGGATTGGTTGTGATTTTCTCAGTGCCACCAGCAGGAAATACCTGCGGGGGCCACGCGGTTTCGGATTTTTGTATGTATCTCCACGGATAATCCCACACCTGCAGCCACAATGGCTGGACATGCATTTCGCGACCTGGACCGATTCGCAGCATTTTGATTTTATTCCCCAGGCTAAGATGTTTGAGCAGTGGGAAGTTTCCTTTGCCAATATGATGGGATTGCGTGCAGCCGTTGATTATTGCAATCGATTGGGTGCGGATTTCATCTGGGAACGCATTGACCATCTGGCCCGCTATTCCCGGGACCGGATGAAAGATCTCCCCTTTCTTACTTTACACGATCACGGGAGCGCATTGGGGGCTATCATCAGTTTTACCTCGGATCGTTTTGATCCCAAAAGCCTCCGGGACGCTTTGATCCGGCATGGCATCAATACTTCCATCAGTCCCATGGCCAGTAGTTATCTGGACATGCACCGCAAAGGACTGGATATGATTAACCGGGCCTCTGTCCATTACTACAATACCGAAAAAGAAGTAGATCAGTTCGTCAACGAATTGGTGAACTTGCATGCCTGACTGCTCATGGATATCCAGACTTCATTATTTCCGGACCGGGAAATTCTAATTGTACCGTCTCGCGAGAATTTTTATATTCAGGGCATTGAATCGTTGGTTCAACGAGAGGTATGTATATGTTAATGCATTAAAATTCAAATCATGAAGAGAAGTTTTGCTTACACACTGGTCGCTCTAACGGGCATGTTTTTCTTTTTTGCTTTCACCCTTGATCAGGGCACCTCATCGACCGAAATGGCCATGGGTAAATTCAAAATTCCCAAGAAAGTCAATGCCATCATTCAGGATAAATGCTACGGTTGTCACAATCCCAACGCCAAGGGTGACAAGTCCAAAGCCAAACTCGACTGGGATGCTTTGGCAGGCCTGTCCATGGCAGACCAGGCTATGAAAGTAAAAGACATCGCCAAAGTCCTGGCCGATGGATCCATGCCTCCCAAAATGATGACAGATCGTAACCCCGACAAGAAGCTGACCGATGCAGAAACGGCTACGATGTCGAAATGGGCCAATAAAATGGTTAAGAAGCTTAGTAAATAGTTACGCCTGCTTCTCAATATAAAAGCTAAAAGGTGAGCCTGGATGGGCCACCTTTTTTTGTTGTTGCCATTCGGATATCGCTAAGGATTAGAAATTGTAGATTTGTGCCAATGTTCAATTTGACAAAAATGTATAAATCGTTACTGATAGGTTTTGTATTGGTTGGCATGAACTGGACCCTGGGCATTGGTCAGCCGTTGCCTTCCATCGGTCTACAGGAATACCAGGCCGGGTCCTACAATGGCTATACCCTATTTGATCCGTTTTTTTCAACAAGTGTCTACCTGATTGACAATTGCGGCAACAAAATCCACGAATGGACCGGCAATTATTTTCCGGCCGCGTCGGTCGACCTGTTGGAAAATGGCCACCTGATGCGTACATCCAATACCGCCATCAATTCCAATCCGAATTTTGTATTTGCCGGTGGCGGAGAATTGATCCAGGAACTCGATTGGGACAGCAACCTGGTTTGGGAGTTCAAATATTCTGACAGCTTGCACCGGATGCATCATGATTTCAAAAGGCTCCCCAACGGTCATGTTATTTTTCCCGCATGGGAACTTAAAACCCGCGAAGAAGCCATTGCTGCCGGCCGGGACACCACCAAATTACCGGATGGCGTGCTGTGGTCCGAAACCATCGTTGAGGTGGATCCCGCCATGGACAGCATCGTCTGGCAATGGCATCTTTGGGATCACCTCATCCAGGATTTTGACTCCACCAAAAATAATTATGGAATCATCAAGAATCATCCCGAACTGCTGGATATCAATCTTACCGGGGGCCAGACCCTGACAGGCGGGGCCAACTGGCTGCATGTCAACACCATCGACTTCAATCCGATGATGAATCAAATTCTGTTCAGTTCACCGTTCATCAGCGAACTGTTTATTATCGATCACAGCACCACTACTGCCCAGGCAGCCGGCCACAGCGGTGGTAACAGTCTGAATGGCGGAGACTTATTATATCGTTGGGGCAATCCTCAGAATTACGATCATGGTACAGCAGCCGACCAGCAATTGTTTGGAGCCCATACGGTTAAATGGATCCCTCCGGGACTCCCGGATGCCGGGAAAATCATGTTTTTCAATAATGGTCCTCACCTGGACGGGCCTTATTCATCGGTTGATATCATCAACCCACCCATCGATAATTATTCGTTGGGTCAATACATTTACATTCCGGGGGTAGCCTATGGGCCGTCTGCTGCCGAATGGTCCTATCGCAGCGATCCCCCAACCTCCCTGTTTTCACCTATTCTGTCCAGTGGTCAGCGTTTACCAAATGGAAATACCTTGATCTGTAGTGGCGCCAATGGACGTTTCTTTGAAGTTGACACGGCCGGTCAAATCGTGTGGGATTATGTCAATCCGGTCATCCACACCGGGGTCATGGCGCAAAGCGACACGGTACCGGTAGTTAACGGGCTGAATGCCAACCTGGTCTTCCGGATTACCCGCTATGGTGAAAGTTACCCGGGATTGGCTAATCAGGATCTGACTCCTTCCGGTAAACTGGAGATTGAAGATGTTGTAATTGCCGATTGTTTTATCAAAACCCGTCGCCAGGAGTTATTAAGACCAATTACCAGCATCTATCCGAATCCCGCTTCCGATCGATTGCAATTGCGGCTTCCGGAGAACACTCTGGCGACCTTGCGTTTATTTGATGCCATGGGACGCGAAGTCTTCCATCAAACGGTTAACCATGGTGACATCGAAATTAACGTAACCCACTTGCCCGTGGGTTGGTATGTGCTGCAGATTCCTGGCTATCAGCCTCAGAAGGTGATGATAAGCCGGTAAATTAGTACTGACGTTCAAACGGCACGAACCATGGAATTCTTTTGGATTACCGGTCCTCCGGCGGTGGGCAAAATGACCATTGGCCAGGTGAAAGCCTGTCACACCTGGTTATAAACTTTTTCGACATCAACGAGGTAATTCGGGAGTTGAGGATAACTACCTTTTCGTGGATGTGAAAAGCCTTTCTGCCAATGAAGCAGTTGCTGGGATCATCCGGTATTTTGGATGGGTGTAAGGATAAACCAATGCTTCCGGAACTGCCGGAGCAAAAATATTCCTGTTATTTTAAAGGTGTTTTTGGGCTCGGTCAATGGAACAATTCGATTTGGCGCCTCGCAAATGCCTTTTGATAACGCCGGATTGTTCTTTAAAATGTACTCATCAAGTCACCATTCTGATCTTGCCCGGTAAATCGTTGTTACCATGACTCGTGTCTCCATTTTGCCGCACCTGAAAAACATCAAGCCATCAGCTACGTTGTTCCTGAATGAACGAACTCAACGTCTTATTGCTCAGGGACGCAACGTTTACCGCTTAGGGTTTGGACAGTCCCCTTTTCCGGTACCTGAAGAGGTGGTACAGGCCTTGCAAACTTCTGCACATCAAAAGAATTACCTGCCGGTCAAAGGACTGCCGGCATTAAGAAAGGCGGTCGCGGCCTATAACCGGAAAACCCTCGCTCTTGAATGCGGTCCTGAAAACATCCTGATCGGGCCGGGATCCAAGGAATTGTTACTTGGATTGCAGATGGCCACTGACGCTGATCTGTTGCTTCCCACCCCCAGCTGGGTATCCTATGAACCGCAGGCCCAGATTGCTCGAAAGAAAGTCATCTGGCTGGAAACAGAAGAACGTAACAAATGGCTGCTTACGGCGGATCAACTGGATCAGGCTTGCAAACGATTGAAGGCACGTCCCAAAATGCTGTTGTTGAATTATCCGAATAACCCGGTTGGCTCCACCTACGAACCGGATGAGCTGGGAAAGCTGGCAGTTGTTGCCCGGGAACACCAGGTCGTTGTCATTGCCGATGAGATTTATGGCGCACTGGAATTTACCGGTACGCATCATTCCCTGGCACAATATTATCCGGAAGGCACGATCATTTCAGCCGGACTCAGCAAATGGTGCGGGGCCGGCGGCTGGCGGCTGGGCACCTTTACCTTCCCCGACGAATGCATCCACCTGCTGCAGGCAATGGCTACCATAGCCAGTGAATCGTTCAGTGCCGTGAGTACTCCGGTGCAGTATGCCGCTGTCCGGGCCTTTGAAGGAAGTGAAGTGATCAACCGGTATCTTGAACTATCCCGGAGAATCCTGCATGTACTCGCCCAATACGTCTATCATGAGCTCATCGCCCACCAGGTGACGATGCCGGCACCGGAAGGCGGGTTCTATCTTTTCCCCAATTTCAACGCTTACCGAAGTGCCTTGATCAAGCGCGAAATCTTCACCAGCACCACCTTCTGCGAGCATTTGCTGGAGGAAACCGGCGTAGCCTTGTTGCCGGGTGAGGCGTTTGGCCGTCCGGAAAATGAATATACCTGCCGGTTGGCATTTGTGGATTTTGACGGTGGAGTTGCCTTGACCGCAGCAGGTAAAGACCCTTCTACAGCGCTTGATGAGTCGTTTATCCGCATTCACTGCCCCCTAGTGCATGAGGGCATTGCCAGGCTGTGTGACTGGCTGGAAGGACTTTGACGAATCAGTTTTGCTCAGGTACCGGCGGCGGACCGGCCGGCAACATCGCTTCGTAGGTCAGGTCTCCTTTGCGGTCCAGAAACTCGGCCTTCATCTCTTCTAAGGTTTGTGGCTGTTTAAATAAATCCATCATCGTCAGCCCCAGGGCTTTCGCTGCATAGACCATTCCCTTGTGACCGATCGACATCCCGCCGCACGCGACTACCGGCCAGGCATGCCACGGCGTGGCGACAGGTGCAGTGGTTACGAGCAGACTGATTTGGGGAACGATCCAACTGACGTCGCCAACATCGGTGGAACCACCCGGAGGGTCTGGCAAAGTAGGTTCCAGGGGATTGATGGACGCGTCGACTCCGGTTTGATCAATTCCGGTCGATGCCTGGAGTTTCCTGGCGAAGGCCTGTTCATCTTCGGTATATTGGATAGGTCCCAATAACTCCAGATTGGCTTGTAACACGGCGGCACCCCTCCGGTTGGGTATTTCGTCATAAATGCCATTTTGCAGAACAACTTCCGACTCCACCCCGGCGATCAATGCCGCACCCCTGGCAATCTCTTTCATACGTTCAGACACCGCCAATACGCCCGGCATTTTAGAATCCCGAATCCAGATCCAAACCTGAGCTTCTTCGGGTACCACGTTAGGCACCTGTCCACCTTTACTGATCACGTAATGCATACGCACCGTGGGCCGAACATGCTCCCGTAATAAATTGATGCCATCGACAAAGGACTCCACACCATCCAGGGCGCTGCGGCCATTCCAGGGATCGAAGGCTGCATGAGCGGCTTTACCATGGAAATTTACCAAATAATCAATGACCGCCTGTGAACTCTGCGTGGAAGCTTTCGTCTGATAGTCCGGGTGCCAGTCCAGGCATGCGTCCAGGTCATCAAACAGACCGGCGCGGGCCATGTAAACTTTACCGCCTACCGACTCTTCGGCCGGCGTTCCATAAAAACGAACCGTGCCTTTGACACCTGTTTTTTCCATCCATTCCTTAACCGCTATGGCTGCACCCAGGCTGGCCGCACCAAACAAATTGTGTCCGCAACCATGACCGGGGTCACCTTCGACCAACGGTTTTTTATCCGTAGAAGCCTGCTGGGAAAGTCCGGGCAACGCATCGTATTCACCCAGGACCCCAATGATGGGACGTCCGGATCCAAAGCTGGCAATAAAAGCCGTAGGTATCCCAGCAACGCCCCGCTCGACATCAAATCCCTGAGATTCCGCATAGTCGGCGAGTACTTGGGAGGATTGGTATTCCTTGAGCGCCGTCTCCGCGAATGCCCAGATCTGATCACTTAATGAAATGAGATCGGTGCGGTGTTGATCAACCGATTGCTGGATGGCATCCTGATCTGCTTTGGTTTGACCCGCCAGGTTCAAGGCAATCAGGCAACAGATGACCGGAAGGAATGACTTCATACGACATGATTTAGTTCCGGTAAAATACTACAAATACCGGGCAATCCATGAAGGATACCGTCCGATTACATCGCCGATCGGCATACGACCACAGGACAGGCGGTCCAATTCATCATTTGGGACGGCTCAATGCATCATTTGCAGCGCGTGACCGTACGCTCCCTTCCAATTTTGTCAAAAAATATCGAACATGATTAAATATTGGATTATCCTGATTCTCACTTTTGGGGGTTTTCGGCAGATTCTGGCCCAGAATAGGATCATTCACGGAAATGGCCGCGTCGAGCAAGCCTTTTATCCCCTCGAAAGCTTCCGCGCGTTGGTTTTGGATCTGAATGCCGAGGTTGGAATTCATAATGGAGGCATGCCTCAAATGAGCGTTAGCGCCGATGCCAATTTGTTGGCCGCATTAAATGTACAGGTCAAAAATCAGGTCTTAACCCTGGACATCAAAAAAGGATTCTGGATTGAGTCGGGAAGTTTTAAGATCGATTTGACGGTTCCTTACCTGGTCAGTCTGGAAACCGATGGGAGCCAGACCGGGATGGGCGCGATTAAGGTTGAAGACATTAACACCGACCAATTTTCCTGTCAACTCACGGCAGGCACCATTACCCTCACCGGACGCACCAATCAGCTCATCGTGCATTCCTCTAACCAGGGGGCTCCCTATCAACAGGGCGTACTGGATGCCTCCGGGCTGATAGCCAACCAGGTCGAAGCGACCATAGGCGGTTCAAATCGTGCAAAGGTCCAGGCAATACATGTGCTGGAAGTGGATTTACGCCAGCATGCCTCCTTGAGTTATACCGGCAATCCGGATAAAATCATTACCAGGGGTATTACCCAACTTGTTGCTCCGGATGTCTACGGGGTGCCTGCTGAAACCTCCACGAAGACCACAGGCAATCCCCGGAAGCAACTTGATTACATTCAGGTGACGGTGCGTAATAACTCCTGGAAGCGACAAGCTTTCGTGATTAAAGGTCCCACGGAAAATGGACATGGTTTCAGTTACGGATTTGCGTTGATGCCTTTTGCAACCCGCCAAAAGACGGTGCCACCTGGCACACGCATTTTCCTGGAAGGAAAATTGTTCCACCAGCCGCTGATCACATTTGAAACCATCGACGCCGGGACAGTAAAAAATATATTCCAGAAGCAAAATTGAAAGCGATGAGCCAATTCCACCATTTTGTGAATCAGATCACGAAACCCATCTCCCTCCCCTTTTGGTGGATGGAATGCCTGCATTACTTCCCGCGCTTCATCGGCGGTCTTTTATTGGCCATTGACTTTGGGGCCAGCAAATTCGGCATGCCCTGGTCCACCACGCCTGATTTGGCTTTGTTCCATGTCCCCCAATGGTTCGTCAAGGATGTCGCTGAATTCGGAATGCCTTTTAATATCATGCCGCAATTTTTTGCCTGGATGGGCGCTGCGAGTGAAACGTTGGGAGGAATTTGTCTGGTCCTGGGCTTCCAGACCCGGATAGCGGGAACATTTATCGGTTTGACGATGCTGGTAGCTCTGATTTTTCAGAAATGGGGTCAGGGGACCTGGGAAATGTTACCGGCAATGGGTTTCCTGTGGATCTCGATCTATTCGATTATCTTGGGATCGGGCCGGATTGGCCTGGATCACCTTTTATACCGCAAACTGCAAAAGAACTGATTGCACCATGTCCCTTTACACCACTCCACTGCAAATCGGTTACTTTTTGGCGCTGGTCATGAGCATGATGTTCTGGTACCGGGGATGGAAAGAAGAACGGCTCTCGGACAAAATGCTGGGTTGGGTCATGCTGTTTCTGGCGTTGCAACTCCAGGACTACACGTTTGGCTTTTCAGGCATCAACTTCCTCTGGGAGGAAATGAACGGATTTCCACGCGGCATTTCACTGCTTTTTGGCCCCGCCATCTACTTTTACCTCCGCGCCCAGGTCAACCGCGAATTTCGATTCAGCCGGCATCATTTAATTCATTTGCTCCCCTGGTTCTTATTTTTCGTAACCGATATCTTTTTTTTTGTGCAGGGAAAATACGTGGTCCAATGGTGGCAAGGAACATTTGCTTATTCCATCCGAACGTTTTTGGAAAATACGGTGACGCTTGCTTCCTTTAGCTATTATTTTTATCTGAGCCTGAAATTATACCGCAGATACCGTCACTGGGCTCTACAGCAATTCTCGGATCAACATATTGTCAGCCTCAGTTGGTTTCGCAATTTTATTTATCTGATGATTGCCGGCATTGCTTTTAAGTTGAGCATGTTTGGCCTCGATGCCTTATTTAACTGGGATTTTTACCAGGATTGGTGGTGGAACCTGGGTTTGGTAGTCATTGTCTTTTATACGGGGATCCAGGGTTATGCACAGGCACAACCGGGAAAATTGAGCTTTGATCTGGCAAGGAGAAGTGTTGATGCGGATAAAGTCATTGGCAGTGAAATGGCCCATTGGAAAGCAAAGATCGAAGCTTCGATGGAAGATCAGAAACATTACCTGAACCCACAACTAACTTTACGGGAATTGGCCGCCGCGTTGCATACCAACAGTTCAACCCTTTCGGCAGCGATCAATCAGAATTTTGACAAAAATTTTAATGATTTTGTGAATGGATACCGGATACAGGCCTTCTTACAACAATTAGAAAAGCCACAAAATAGTGATTACACCTTGCTTGCCATTGCCCTCGATTGCGGATTTAATTCGAAAGCCACTTTCAACCGCGCATTCCGCAAACAAATGGGTATGTCACCGAATGACCATCGGCGCCAAAATAGGTAATCAACTATTTTAGGTATTCAGGGTTACGGATTACTGACGATTTACTTGAAGACCCTCAACATTCAATTGTATTTATCAGACAGTGATTGGCCGAAATAAAAGCAGAAAACAAAGAAAAAATCAACGATTTATTTATTGGTGATAACTTACCGTGGCATTTTATTCACTCATTTTTACCACGTATTAATTCGCTTATTTATTTTCTTCATCAAATTGCAGATAATAATTGAAGAAAGGGAGCATCTGCTGAGGAATCCGGCCATCCCTGGTATAGATTCCACTGGTATGTGTGCCAATGTATTCTTCGGCAAAATGAGTGATGCCCACATTCTCCAGCCTTTCGCTGAACATCGTACATTGCTGCGTAAATCGTTCACCGGAATTACGGCCCCAGTCGAACTTGATGGCTCGTAATTTCTGCAGATTTTCCAGGTGGCTGTCGATCATATGCACCGGCATATTGGCATACCATTTCTCCAGTACCTCTGGATGTACAATCAGGCTGTCCCCCTGGTACTCGAAGGGAATGTCACAATAAAACGGTGGGTTCGACAGATTGGGTGACCACGACTTGGCAAAGGCCAGGATCACCTGTCCGAAATAGGTCTTCTGCACTTCTTCAATGGTGTGGAGTCCAGACAATTCGCGATAGGTATCGCTATTGGGACCGTATTCACGGACAATGGTCAATGCACCCGGACTGAGCGCATAGACACTGCTGAAGATTTCGGGATGATCCATGGCAATTTTCAAAGCACCATAGCCTCCCATACTGTGGCCGGTAATGCCACGACTGTCGCGGTTGGCCAGGGTCCGGTAATGGGTATCCATATATTGGACCAGATCAATCGCCGTAAAATCTTCCCAGTTGCCGTACACTTCGGAATTACTGTAAAAACTGCCCTGGTAGGAGGTTTTCTCGTCAGGGATTACCAGGATAAATGGTCGAATCCGCTGGGTAGCTATGGCAAAATCAAGAATTTCTGACATGAAATTCAACATGTTTGCATCACCAAAGAAGCCGTGCAGGAAATAAATGACCGGATACCGGATACCGGAATGCTCATAGCCAGGAGGCAGGTAAACCCCCACGGCCCGGGTCGGTTGCTCACCCATCTCATTTTCAAGGCTTTTTGCATACAATGAGTCCATGTGCACCGTTCCTTGCTGAACCTGTGCCATTAATGAACAACTCACAATGAGGCCAATGATAAAAAAGAATATTCGTTGCATGCGTTACCGATTTTAATCAATATTACGAGTATTTGCTGCGCTAAGAAAATTCAAGCTTCGATTTATTGCAGCCATCAATTATCCGGTTATACCGTATGTATCCATAGAGTTGCAGTCAGGATTTCAATTCCCGGACCGACACGTGGTCTGGCGTCGAGAATCAACCTTTATTTCATCCCCATCTTTCTCCCGCGGAACTGCCGGTTACTGCATTAAATCTGTATATTACCCGTTCATCAATGGCTTATTAATCCATGGGGCAGGATACGGTTAATGTGAATTCTTCGGGCATCGCTTCCAACACCTTTGACGTCATCGTCATCGGCTCAGGCATCAGTGGCGGATGGGCTGCCAAGGAGCTGTGTGACCACGGATTAAAAACCCTGGTGCTGGAGCGCGGCCGCAATGTCACCCACATTAAGGATTATCCGACCGCCATGCAGGGCTCCTGGGAGTTTGAACACCGGGGACGGCTTCCGCTGACTGTCCTGCAGGAAAATCCTGTCGTAGCACGTTGTTATGCCTTTAACGACACCACCAAACATTTTTTTGTCAAAGACCAGGAACATCCTTACATCCAGGAAAAACCCTTCGACTGGATCCGTGGCTACCAGGTCGGAGGAAAAAGTCTGTTGTGGGCCCGGCAGACCCAACGGTGGAGCCGCTTCGAATTCGAAGGTCCCGCACGTGATGGCATCTATGAGTGGCCCATCGGTTATGAAGATCTGGCACCCTGGTACACCCACGTAGAAGAATTTGCCGGCATCAGCGGCAACTACGATGGATTGGAGACCCTGCCCGATGGCTCCTTTTTACCTCCCTGGGAAATGAACTGCGTCGAAACCGAAATCCGGGGCCGTATTATGTCCAAATTCAACGACCGGCATGTCATCCAGGGCCGCTGTGCCCACCTTACCGAGGTTCGTGACATTCACCGGCAACAAGGTCGCACGAAATGCAATGCCCGCTCCCTGTGTGAACGTGGCTGTCCGTTCGGCGCCTATTTTAGTTCCAATTCATCCACGCTACCCTGGGCGGCGCGCACCGGAAATCTCACCGTACGTCCGGACAGCGTGGTGCACTCCATCATCTATGACGACAACCAAGGAAAGGCCACCGGTGTACGGGTGGTTGATGCACATACCCATGCCGTAACCGAATATTTTGCGCGGGTGATTTTTGTCAATGCAGCCACCCTGAATACCAATCTCCTTTTGCTCAACTCGACCTCCGGCCGGTTCCCTAACGGACTCGGCAATGAGAATGGCCTCCTGGGAAAATACATTCTTTTCCATAATTACCGTGGTGTGGTGAACGGGGACTATGACGGCCCCGAAGACAAGTATTACTATGGACGACGCCCCACCCAGCCGATGTTGCCGAATTTCCGTAACGTTCATCAGCAGGAAATGGATTTTCAACGGGGATACATGTCATTTTACGGAGCAGGAAGGGGTCAGGCAGACGGCAGTGATACACCGGGAATCGGGGCCGAATTCAAAGCAGCGATTTCCGAGCCAGGTCCGTGGTTCGTTTCCATGATGATCCAGGGTGAAACCATCCCCAAGATCACCAATGAGGTTCGCCTCAGTCCCGACCAAAAGGATGCCTGGGGAATGCCACAACTCATCACCAATGTCGATTACGACGACAACGATGCGAAGATGACCAGGGACTTTATCACTCAGGCGTCAGAAATGCTCGATGCCGGGGGATGTAAAAACATTGCCTCCTGGAATTCACAACAAGCACCTGGTCTGGACATTCACGAAATGGGAGGAGTACGAATGGGTAAGGACCCACGGACATCCTTATTGAATGAATGGAACCAGTTCCATAACTGCAAAAATGTCTTTGTCACCGATGGCGCCTGCATGCCGACCACCGGTTGCCAGAACCCCTCACTTACTTTTATGGCGCTGACGGCCAGGGCAGCCAATTATGCCGTCGCTGAACTGAAAAAAGGGAATTTATAGGATAGACGTTAGATTTCATACGTTATATTTTATCACGAATCAGGGTAAAAGAGAATAAAGATGGATCGGAGAGCATTGTTAAAGTCCATTGCGATCATTACCGGAGCCAGTGTTGTTGGCGGAGATTTGCTCCTGCTGGGTTGTAAGTCAACCACCGATAATAATGGATTATTTTCTCCGGGTGATGTGACATTAATGGACGAAATTGCGGAAACGATCTTGCCGGAGACGGACATTCCGGGCGCCAAAGCAGCAGGTGTCGGAGCGATCATGGCTGTCATGGTTAAGGATTGTTATTCGGTTGACCAGCAGATGGCATTTGTTGACGGACTCAAAGAACTGGATGCTGCCAGTACCAAAGCGTTGGGTAAATCCTATTTGGAGGCAACCGCCGATGAACGCCAGGAGTTTCTAATCCGTGTGGACCAGGACGCCAAAGCAGCAATGCAGGAGGGTTCCAGCCATTATTTCACCATGATCAAACAATTGGCTCTGTTCGGTTACTTCACTTCCGAAATCGGAGCGACCCAGGCACTCCGGTATGTACAGGTGCCGGGCAGGTACGAAGGATGTATCCCGTACACCAGGGGTGAGAAGGCCTGGGCGTTATAGGCTGGGAAATCGTTGCATCAATTAAACTCCTTAATGCTCATTCCGCCCAAGGGCATTTTACCGGTGAGGTCTGGCACCCGCTTTAACTCCGTTTAAACATTAAGACCTTTTTTGTACCTTTTCCTTATCATTGATCCCCTGGTTTATGGCCACACCCGAAGTTTACATATCGCATGCCTGGGGAGGTGAAAGCGACGTCATCCTCCAGAAGATCGTGCACCGGCTGGAACACGAAAAGATCAACCTGGTGTACGATCACAAAGACCTTCAATACCGGGGCAGCATCCGCTCCTTCATGGATGAGCTGGGCAAATCCAAGGCCGTCGTCATCATCCTGAGCAACAAATACCTGCACTCGGAATATTGCATGTTCGAGCTGCTCCAGATCTACAACAATGAACGGTTCATGGACCGGATCTTTCCCGTCGTACTGGATGAGGTCAATATCGCCAAGTCCACCGAACGCATCGAACTGGTTAAATACTGGGAAAATCAATCCTTCGAACTGGAGGAAAAAATCCGTGAACTGCGATCATTGTCCTACATCGAAGGCATCACCGACGACCTGAACCTCTACGGGGATATCCGGAAAAACATCGCCAAACTGACCTACATCCTGCGGGACATCAACACGCTGAATATCCGGCTCCATACCGAAGAGAATTTTCAAAGCCTGGTCCGGCAGATCCAGGATGCCCTGAAAAAAATCCCTCCTCCCGAACGCGCTACCCAACTGGAATGGCGCGATAAAAAATCGGGCCGGGTCAAATGGTGGGTGTGGGCTGCACCCTTACTGATCCTCCTCCTGATGGCTGGGATCTGGTTTCTCCGTCCTACCAAGACCATCGCCACCAACACCCCCAATTACGATGAATGGATCGGCACCTGGCAACAAGAGGTCCAGAGTGAAGGTGCACCCATCCGGGGTACGGTGGAGATCTCCTTCGAACAAAACCGGCTCACCGGCACGGTCAGGAATCAATATGGAGATCAATCGGAATCCACCAATGAATTGTATGACCTGGCCATAACCAACAACGGAAAGCGATTGGAAGGTAAATGGAGAACCGTTGAATTGCTGAAACCGGAGGAAGGCACCTTCAGTTGGAGCTTGCAAGATGATCATTTTGAAGGATTTTATACGGTCGGTGATGATCCTACAAAATTCTACTGGAACGGCAAACGATAAATACGTAAATTACGGGTACATCAGCTGTCTATGACTCGCATGTTACACAATATTCGTATCCTACTGCCTATTACTTTTTTATTTTTCCTCCCTTCATTTGCTTCCGGGCAATCCCTTGGCTTTCTAGACACCACCGCTCAGTTGTTCATTGGCGGTGCTTCCACGTATATCCTCCCAAAGGATCAGGTTGAAGTGCAGTTTACCAATGGTCTCACCTCCTACTGGCTTGCTTATTATGAATTCACCAGCGACAACTACAGCCGGATTGCCAATCGGCACCGCATTACGTTCTTCCAACAGAAGTTGCGGGCGATGTATGGCTTTTCAGCCAGCCAGCGTTGGGATCTGGGTATAGAAGCCAACTACAACCATTACCGGGATGACGACAACGCGCGCAGCTCGCCACTGCGGGTATTCAGCGATGCACATCCTGAAACCGGCTATTCCTACCGTGGATTGGCCACGCTGGGTTTTCGTTTTCGCACCACCCCGCTGGCATCCTTGCCGGAATGGACCGTGCAAGCCGGCTATTCCTTCCCTGTCGGCAGCTTGTCTGCTACGGAAAAAAGGCTGCTAAACAGCGATGTGAGCACCGTGGATGTCCTGTCCACCTTTTTTCGCAAGATCGGTGAAGGATCGTACTATTTTGTGCAAGCGCAAGGACTCTATCAATATTCGGACATCCGGCTAAATTACCAGGCTTCCGGGTCATTTTTCCTGGTGCAGCGTCTGGGCGGAGGCACCTGGTATCTCTATCCCGGGGTCAATTACGTATGGAATGCCCAAAGTCAGAAAAATGGTAACTTCAATAATGTAACCCAGATCATCTTTGGCGGACTGGGATTGCAGTGGCAACCACGATTCAGATATAGCCTCTCCCTGGTCTATCTCTATCCCTTCCGGTACGACATTGGCAGCCCATTTTTGGAGGTGGTGCCGAATAGTTATGCCAGCGTGAGTTTAGGCTTGCGGGTTTTGTTTAACTGACAAGGGACCTATCTCGGATAGCGCTTTTTCAAAACCAACATCCGTTTTTAAAGGTACGTGTATTGCTTTCAATTTAAAAGCGCTTCAAGGGTCCAATGCAATCTCAATGACTTATAAACCGTACCTACGGCACGGTGGGCCGGTTCATGAATTGCTACCAATATGTTGGTCCCTATCGGGACCATGGATAAATGTCGGTCGAATTGTATCTAGGAGAGTTTGTGGTTTCCTTTTCTTAGCATCAGGCGCCAATCGGAAAGTCCCGTTAGGGACAAATTATTGGTAGATCAATTTATAAACCATCCATCCGTGCCATAGGTACGGAATACAATGCAATACCCATGGCAAATACCTATACACAAATTCACATTCAGACCGTTTTCACCGTGAAAAACCGGAGACCTTTGCGTTGCATTTGATGATCCGATACCATTTTCCAATTCAATGTTTTGCCCATTTTTTGCTTCCATTGGGATTCATTTCCAAGTTCCCTTCCATGCCAGAGAAAAATGTTGTATCTAGGAGAGTTTGTGGTTTCCTTTTCTTAGCATCAGGTGCCAATCGGAAAGTCCCGTTAGGGACAAATTATTGGTAGATCAATTTATAAACCATCCATCCGTGCCGTAGGTACGGAATACAATGCAATACCCATGGCAAATACCTATACACAAATTCACATTCAGACCGTTTTCGCCGTAAAGAACCGGAGAGCAATGATACAAAGCGAATGGAAAGATGAATTGTATAAATACATGACCGGCATAATTCAAAACGACAATCACAAATTGTTACAAATCAATGGAATGCCAGATCATGTGCATGTATTTTTTGGCATGCGGCCAACTCAATCCTTATCTGATTTGATGAAAAAATTAAAGGGTGAATCTTCAGCTTGGATCAATAAAAGGGGATTTTGTCAAACAAAATTCTCATGGCAGGAAGGATTTGGTGCATTTTCATATGCCCCGTCCCAGGTACCTCAGGTAATCAGGTACATTAAAAATCAGGAAGAACACCATAGAAATAAAAAATTTATCGAAGAATATGTTGAACTCCTGAATGAATTCCAGGTTGATTATCAACGCCATTTTATCTTCGACCCGTTGTTTTAACATATGCCGTACCTACCGGCACGGCCTTTCGGAATCATGCTTTCTAGCAATAAGGTGTCCCTACGGGACAAACTGATGAGGACGATAATTCTTAACCCTTTCTTTGTATCCCATATTTTGGCCCTATCGGGACAGATTAATGAATGTCAATGGGGTCCATAATGAATCCTGTATGCATTTTCAAATTCGGATTTCAGGTGATTATCAGGAATCATCTACCAGGCTATTGCCACACATCTGCCTGGTCCCGTTAGGGACCTAATACGGGTTGAAAAAATTCAGGCACCAGGCTGTGCCGTAGGTACGGATTATAATTGGAATTAAACTATGTTCACCATCATTCCCAGGAACAGATTAATGAATTTCAATGGGGTCCAAATTGAATCTTGAAGGCATTTTCAGATTCGGATTTAAGGTGATTATCAGGAAGCATCTACCAGGCTATTGCATACATCTGCCTGGTCCCGTTAGGGACCTAATATGGGTTGAAAAAATTCAGGCACCAGGCCGTGCCGTAGGTACGGATTATGATTGCAATTAAATTATGTTCACCACTACATTGATTGCTTTCCCGGTTAATTCATTTCATTCAATACAAACGATTGGACCCATTAATTAATGGTCGTAACTATTATTGTCCGGTTTTGCAGGCCTGATTTCAAGGTAAAATCCAACATCCCAAGGGAATTGCTTTCGCCTTCAAGTTGCTCCTCTCCATAACTGATCTGGTATATCGAATTGGGTCGAGCCACCTTGAGGTGATAGTTAATGTCACCCAGCGATTCGAAACTGCTCTCCTTCCACCGGTATTGATCGGTATTCCAATCCAATACCTCCAACTCAATCCTGGCCTTGGTTTGTAATTTCAAAGAAATATCCTCGGCATTGCCTGCATAAAAAGACAACTCGTTCTTTTTGGAATCAAATCCAAAATCGCGATTCGAAACCACCTTGAATTGTTCGTCAGCAATGGAATACCGACCGGTACTTAAACCGATTTCCAACCGTTGTCCCCGGTAGTGGTAGCGCAAGCGCGTTCCTGCTAATTTTTCCGGTAAATGCGGATTTAAATACAAACGGTTGTATAATGGATTGATGCCATAGATGGCCTTATACAACCCCACAATTGCCAGGCTGTTACCAGCCAGAATATCATCACCCCGACCATCCTGATTTACCCGCCCATAGCGTTGGAAAGCCAGACCATCCTGCGTGTAACGATCCAATACATTTTCCACATATTTTAAAGCCAGTCCGGGCTTATAGTTTGCATAAGCTTCCACGCCGACGCAGCCCCAGGAAAGGAAGATGTCTCCATTCTCATAATTTGGAAATGGAAATTGCCAGTCGTTGCCTTCACCCCATGCATAGGGAAAAATGCATATCGGCCAGAAAAACAGTAGTTCATGCGCGGTTTGTTCTTCGATCTTGTCGAGGATGGCGTGACTGCGTAATGTATCGTCGCATATCCCATAAACGATCGCCATAAAGTTCACCGGGACGACCAGGTTATCCCCGTGAATGCTCTGGTCCGGTTCCCGCCAATGAATATACCATTGGTTATGACTGTCCCAAAATCCTCCTTCTTCCGTGGGACGGTTAAAGCTGGTTTTTAATGCCGCTGCATAACGGGCATAGTCTGCTGCTTTTACCTCATCATTCAATAGTGCTTCCACCCTGGACCACAGCGTGAGGGCATAATACAATTTGGCATTGACAAAAGCATTTTCAAAAGAGGCCCAGATGATG
>JAGQXC010000532.1 GCA_020436785.1 Saprospiraceae bacterium
GAAGCCATCGCTGAGACCATCCTGTTCACCACCCATGCGGCCGGGGAACGCATGGCGAACCGGGTGCTCCGGATGTATTGAGATAGTATTCAGTATAGAGTATTCAGTAGGGAGTATTCAGACAACTACCTACTGATTACTGACTACAGATTACTGACTACTGACTACTGACTACTGATTACTGACTACTGATTACTGACTACTGACTACTGATTACTGACTACTAACTCACACCTTCTGCATCTTCACCATATTCCACCGGACGCCGTCGGTAATCTGGATGAGGTAATTACCGGCAGGAAGATTGCTGACATCGATCTGGCGCTGGTTTGTATTTTTCTTCTCGAGCCAGAGTTTGCCACTGAGGTCCCAGATCTGAAAAGATAGCAGATCATCGCCAGGGGTATGGATCCGGATTTGATTGGCAAATGGATTTGGAGTCACCCGGACTTCAAGCGGAAGGGAGAAAACCACATTGGCTGAAGTCGCCTGATCATTGTTGACCTGCAACTGATCCACCGTCATCACTCCCTGATTCAATGGCTCGATATCGGTAACGATCTCAAAACGGTCAATGCTGGTCCAGTCAAATGCTCCGATTGGATTATGCCATTCGCCATCCCAGGCCCCTTGCTCATAAAAATCAGACAAGGGAATGTGCACATGATACCAACCGTTTTCCACAGGCCAATCGTTGGGACTGATTTCATAGATGTTGCGCCAGGGAAGGTCGTTCTCACCCTCATCGGTATCCACAAAACGAACGATATACGTAAAGTCCGGCTGCGTACACTGATAATAAAAATCGAGCGCATATCCATTTCCAGCCAGGAGACTCAAGTCTTTGTTGGGTACAAAATCAAACCCCAGGGCGCTGTACAATTGGGCATCCTGCCAGGTCAATGCGTAATCGCCGGTTTGAATGGCCCCCTGTGCATAGAAATTTTGCTGCCCACCGTATCCGCCGTTAACAATATGCGGACCGATGAAGTCCGTATACAGGGGAAATCCAATGCTATCCGGCCGGATGACCAGGGGCGATTGCGGTGGAACATTCAAACCGAGGGCTTGCAGTAATTCCACATTCAAGTCGTGATCGAAAAGATCGTTGCCTCCTTCCTTGAAGAGTCCAAAACCGTAATGATAATCCCAACTGGTCCAGGCGATGTCGTTGGCCTCCAGATAACTGCGGACGGCGTCGTACCAATAGACCCGGTCATCGTTGTTGCTGTTGGGGATAAAGACACCAAATTCACCACAGAAGATCGGCACCTGGCGCTGATCGTGAAATGCCACTGCTTTGTCCAGTAATTCCTTGACGGCGGCTACTGTCCCGTCCTGTGGATAACTGTTGTAGTTGTTGTTGACCCAACTGCCTTGTAAGCTGGCGGGGAGCGAAGGCATTTTATTCGCATCGTAAGGGAATGGCACACCGGCCAGCGGTGCCATCGACGGGTCCACCCACGTTGCACCTTGATGGGTGAATAAGAATGGATCGTAAAAGTGGAACGTATAGATCAATTTGTCATCGCCGAGGTCCGGTATGGCATCCAGGTTCCAATAGCTATTCCACCCGGCGCCGCCAACCACGATCCAGTGTTTGGTATCTTTGCTACGGATGGTTTGGATGACCTGTTTTTGGATGGCATTCCAATCTTCGTCGGAGATGCCATGCGGCTCATTGAGCACTTCATAGAGGATGTAGTCGGAGGCAGAGACATAGTGTTCCGCCATTTGCGCCCACACTTTTTGCAGTACGGGTCCCACGGAAGTCTCCGTATTGACACTGGGATCAAACGAATGATTGTCCAGTATGAGATACATCTTCAGGTCCGCCGCCCACTGAACGACCTGATCCAGGAAGCTCAAAAACAATGGATCGAGGGTATAATCCGGAGCGCCGGAAGTCATATAATGCAGGTTGATGGGTAGACGGATGACATCGCAACCCAGGCTTTGGATCTGCTCGAAATCGTGCTTGGTGTACTGGGTAAACTGGATTTCCGTAGGTGTTCCGGTCTGAAACCATCCCGTCAGGTTGACCCCCCGGGTAAAAGGGGGAGTTTGGGCTATGATCCAATGCGACAAAAAGAGAAGCAGGACCATGAGATAGCGTCTTGTCGTCATCATCGTGTTTGATTTAGGAAGTTCATCGATATAACGCAAAATGGAAAGCACCAGGTACACCCTGAACAGAGGATTCTTTCCACAAATTAGCATTCACCATGCGGGGCGTGCAAGCTTATAACCTTGGTTACCTGATCATTACGGACTTCTGTCAAATTTTAAACCAGCCGGTACGCCTCGATGCGATGGCGGTTAAAATTTCTCCAGGGATCTTCCTTTTGACCCAGGCGCCGGAAAATATTTGACCAATGGTAGGTGCCCGCATTTAAATCGGAGTCAGCCAGTTCCTTCCAACCGATGGGTGTCGCCACAGGTGCAGCAGCCAACGCCCTCAACGAATAAGGCGCAATGGATGTCATCCCATAGTCGTTGCGGAGATAATCGATAAATACTTTATTCCCCCGGTGCTCCTTACGTATTTCCAGGGTGGTTAGCTCGGGTAGCATTTGATGGATTTGCTCAGCAACCTGCCGGGACAATGGCTTGATCTCGGAGAATGATTTTCCAACTCGGAGTGGTATGTGGATGTGTACCCCACGGGACCCGGTGGTCTTAATAAAAGAAGTTATTTCCCTTTGATCGAGGTATTCCCGAAATGCCATTGCCACCTGACGAATCTTTTCAAAATCGCCGTCAGAAGGGTCCAGGTCGAAAATGACCTGATCGGGCTTTTCCAGGTTGGTAGCATGTGCAGATCCTACATGGATCTCAATGACATCCTGACCTCCGAAATAGAAGAGGTCTTCTTTTTCGTCTGCCATCACCATTCGAATCGATTTCCCTTCTTCACTATGCAGCGGCACGGACACTCGCTGAATAAACTCCGGGAAATAATCCGGAGCACGTTTATTAAAAAATCCTTTCTGACCGATGCCCTCCGGGTAGCGTTTCAGGGTTAATGGGCGACCCTGGATATGCGGCAACATATATCCGGCAATCCGGGTGTAATAATCCACCAGATCTTGTTTCATGATCCCGGTATCCGGAAACAGTATTTTATCGGGA
>JAGQXC010000533.1 GCA_020436785.1 Saprospiraceae bacterium
CTGCCAAAGGCAGCCAGGCAAACCAGATCTCCCTCTTTTATTTTGCCCATTTCCCAGGCCTCTCCTAATGCTATTGGAATGGAAGCCGCCGTCGTATTTCCGTATTTCTGTATGTTATTGTGAATTTGTTCGTCCTTCATTTTAAGGATGCGCTGCACAAATTGACTGATGCGCAAATTGGCTTGATGCGGCACCAGCAATTTTAGGTCCGCCGGCGTATAACCATGGGCGGTTAAAGCCTCCATAATGACTTCCGGGAACTTCTGTACGGCAACTTTAAATACGGCTTGCCCGTCCATGTTAGGATAATAATCTTCATCCTCCCACATTTTTCTGGTCAGGAAAGCTCCCCCGAATTCCTGATCCGGATAGCCAAATCGTTCCGTACCAAGGTGTACACCTCCATGGCAACCGGGATTGATGTAACTGAGTACTTCCGCATAATTGCCATCGGCATGCAGATGGGTGGATAAGATGCCTCGGTCATTGTCATCGCTGGGTTGCAGGATAACTGCCCCTGCCCCATCGCCAAAAATAACGGAGACGTTTCGCCCACGCGTACTGAAATCAAGGCCGGCGCTGTGAAATTCGGCACCGATCAGCAGAATGTTCTTATACATGCCGGTTTTGATAAACTGGTCGGCTATGGACAACCCGTAGATAAAACCACTGCATTGATTGCGTACATCCAGCGCGCCAACTTGAGGAATTCCCAACAGGCGTTGGACCAACACCCCGCTGCCCGGGAAAAAATAATCCGGGGACAACGTGGCAAAAACAATGAAATCAACATCCTGTGCGGTGATTCCGGCCCGTTCCATGGCTATTTTGGCCGCTTCAGCACCCATTGTAGAAGTAGACTCGTGGTGCTTCCTGGCATAATGACGCTCCTGGATACCCGTTCGTTCCACAATCCATTCGTTGGAGGTATCCATCACTTTAGCCAGATCATCATTCGTAACAACCTTTTCCGGCACATAATATCCGATTCCGGCAATTTTAGTCTGGTACATAATTCCTGATTTTGACCAGCGACAAAATACGAAAAATGTAAGGGGTCATCCAATTATCGATGACTTGTTTGACTTTAAGTCGATAAATGAAACCGGGTGCAAAATCAACGCCCACCGGGTCGGTCCCAACTTTGTAAAGAAACATGCAAATGGTCACCCGTCCCACCGTGGCGCAAGGTGTAAAAACCCATTGCCCTGAAATAGATGGTGAGCAGTTGATTCCGTAACCAGGAGCGGTCGCGGGTCCGTACATCCAACGCATGGGTATAACCGTCCGACTGGCGGAAATGCAACGACTGCGATTTGGAACCCAATCCCATTTTACGGTAATCCTCTGGCCATCGTCCCGCATCGGTGATCAGTAAATGACGATCCAGATGGATCAGGGTCGAAACACTCAATCGCAGAAGCGGATGCAATTCAACGAACTCGGCCTGAACGCCGGATGATTTGGCATGCACTCCTGACAGGTAAAAAGCACTTTGCAAACAATAGGCCCCCACCACCAATAAGGCAAAGAGAAATGTCCGTTGTCCATGATGGGAGGATACCGGTTTAAAAAATCGACGCTGAATCAAATACACATATAAGAATAACACAAAGGC
>JAGQXC010000534.1 GCA_020436785.1 Saprospiraceae bacterium
AAAGTCATCTCCGGTTCGATGTGCTTGCTTCGACCGCAACGCTGGCGGCTTTGGACCGTGCGTTACCTCCCGGACAGGAAGGTGAGAAGATCCTGGATAATTGGCCGAACCGGTACATGAGCTATGTGTACGTCTTACTTAAAGATGGCGCTGCAAAGCAGGACCTGGATCAGGCATTGAATCAGATGGCCGGACGCAGAAAACAAGCCGGAGGAGAAGATAAGGATGTCCAATATTACGCACAGTCGCTCCGCCGGATAACTCCCGCCGCGCAACGGATGGCTAACGATACGACGGATGGAGCACCCTGGTTTTTTATGTACGGGATTGGATTTTTTGTGATTCTGCTTACGTTGTTTCCGGCATTGAATTATGCGAGTCTGGCTACCGCAAGAGTGTTGTCGCGAGCCCGGGAGGTTGGTATCCGGAAAACGGTGGGCGCCCGCAAGTCTGATGTACGCAACCTGGTTCTGACCGAGTCCTTACTAACCGCATTCTTAGCGCTCCTGGTGGCTACCCAACTAAGCATTCCACTTAATCATTTCATAGCAACATACTTCCCGGTCAACGTAGACTTCAATGGTTTTGTAACCGATCGGACGGAGTGGTTCATCTTTTTGGCATTCGGACTTTTGGTCGGTGTGTTGGCAGGGTGGTTGCCTGCCAATCGGCTGGCGAAAATGGAATCACTGCAAGCATTGAAAAATGCAACACCAGGTAACCGGGATAAATCTCCCTGGAGCTGGAGATCCATGATGCTGGTTGGTCAGTTTGCGTTGACCTTGATCTTTCTTGTTTTTGTTGCAACCATCTGGTCCCAGATGAAATACATGGTCCGCACCGATTATGGATTTCAACAGGAGAACCTGGTCACGATACCCCTGTTCGGTAATGACCCCGGGATCCTGAAGTCGGAATTGGAAAAAGCTGGAGGGGTAGTCGGTGTAACTCAAAGTTCACTGTTTCTTGCGAGCAATGATCTGCAAGGGATGCCGGTTAAACTTTTGCCAGGGGAAGATTACCGGGATCTTCATAGCACCCTGGTGGACCATAATTTTATTCAGGTCATGGGATTGACACTCCTGGCCGGCCAGGATTTTCCGCTACAAAATACAGGTGGATCACAACCATTGCTCATCGTCAACCGGAAAGCAGTTTCTGACTTCCGATGGGGTACCCCTGCCGAAGCGGTTGGAAGGTCGGTATGGCTGGATGACACCACGACGGCGGTAGTCACCGGTGTTGTTGAAGATTTCCATTACCGGAACCTGGAAAATGGAATTGGCCCCTTTGCCCTTCAATTGAAAGATACCCGTTTTGGCACCTTGTATGTTCGCCTCGCTCCGGGCGACCCGGTGGCGGCAATGCAGTCATTGCGAAGCATATGGAAGAAGATTGATGAGGTACACCCTTTCGAAGGTCATTTTATGGATGAGAACATCCGCAAAGCGTATGGGCAGGTGACTTTTGTCGGAGGATTGGTTAGTTTTTTTGCATTACTCGCGCTGATTCTGGCCTGTATGGGTTTATTGGGCATGGTCACCTACACGATGCATTCCAAAGTAAAGGAAATAGGTATTCGCAAAGTATTGGGCGCTACTTCCGCTCAAATTACCATGGGATTGTCCCGGAGATTTCTCCTAATGCTTGGACTGGCCATTTTGATCGCTCTACCGTTAAGTTATGTCATCAGCAGCCAGTTTTTGCAAGTATTTGTATACCGGATTTCGGTGGGACCGGTCATACTGGGAGGAAGCACTCTGATGCTTTTGCTGATTGGACTGATCACCATAGGCTTACAAACGGCCCGGGCCGCATTAATGAATCCGGTTGAAACCTTAAAAAATGAATAAATATTCAGAAAAGCCATGATTCGTCAGTTATTAAAATCCACCTGGCGGAATTTGCAGAAAAATAAATTGCAAAGCGCCATCAACATGACCGGTTTGGCTGTAGCCATAGCCATGGTGTTATGCATAGGATTATATATCCAATACGAACGCTCTTACGATGCTTTTCATGTTAAGAATGACCGCTTGTATCGCATTGGTTTTCAGAGTTATGAGCAGGGGGAATTAGCCTTTGAGAGTCCCGAGTTTACACCGCCCATTGGGCCCGCTTGTCTTGCCGAACTTTCCGGTGTAGCCAATTATACCCGGTATTCTACCCCGGAGTCCGGTTACATTTCGCAAGGGGAGAAGGCCGTGAAGGTTAACGAACTGCTTTATGCCGACAGCACTTTTTTTGACCTGTTTACCTTTGAGCTCATTGCCGGAAACAAGCGGCATCTGTTAGACATCCCTTACCAGGTGGTGCTGACTGCATCCACGGCCAGGCGCTTATTGGGTTCTACCGATGTAGTGGGCACCACCATCCAGATGAATTTTGACCATGAGCTGGAGGTTTCCGGGATCGTGGCCGACCCTCCGGAGAATTCAAGCATTCAGTTCAATGCCTTGGTTTCATTCGAAACCTTATATAAGGATCCGCACAATTACCTGGGCTGGAATGGCGGCATGCGATACATCACGTTCCTTGAGTTAGGCCCGCATATTACCAGAGCATCCGTAGAAAAACAATTTCCTGACTTTATGTGGAAACATATTAATCAGGAATATTCACAGGTCAACGAACGGTTTGATGCATTTTTACAACCGGTGGCTACCTTGCATTTATGGAATAATCCGGAGTCCACCACACTGAGACGTAATTTGTATTACCTGGCGGCCATGGCATTATTCATGATGGTCATCGCCTGCATTAATTTTGTAAATCAAGCCACTGCCCAGGCAGCAAAACGAGCCCGCGAGGTCGGCGTACGCAAGACACTGGGCGCTTCACGCAGCAACCTGACTCGGCAGTTTATCGGGGAAACCACGCTCATGATATTTATGGCTTCATTGCTGGGATTTCTCTTGGCCTGGGAATTCCTGCCCGTTCTTCCACGACTTTTTGGAAAATCAATGCCTACCGGAACGCTCCTATCCTGGCAAAGTGCTAGAATCCTCACGGGAGCTATGGCGATTACCATTCTCGGCGCTGGGATGTATCCTTCTTTTTTTCTTGCATCCTTTAAACCGGTGAAATCGTTGAAAGGCGATGGCAGGTCATCGCGGCATTCTGGACTCAGGAATGTCCTGGTCATCGTCCAGTTTACGACATCCATGATTCTGATCATCAGCACCTTTATTATTTCCAGGCAAATCCGGTTTACTGAAAATGCATCCCTGGGATTTGAGAAAGAAAATATCCTGGTTATTCCGTTGCTCGGCGCCAGCAGTCAGGATAAATTTCTGCCGCTTGAGACCAGCATACGCCAATTGCCGCAGGTTGCCGCCGTTGCAGCTTGTTCGGAACCTCCGGGTAAAGGATTTACCGCCAATGGTTATTTACCGGAGGGCATGAAGGATCCTATGTTAATCAAGGTGGTTGACGTTGATGACGGGTTTATTGACCTCTTTGGTTTGCAGGTGGTCCGGGGCCGCGCACTTTCCCGGGAACAGCCTGGTGACCGGCAGGATTACCTGATTAATGAAACACTGGCCGACCGCTTACATTGGGAACAGCCATTAGGTAAGTTCATTGAACGCAATGGTTCCCACACCGTCAAAGGTGTCGTCGAAGATTTTCATTTTGCATCCCTGCATGATCCGGTCGAACCGTTGATCATCACCTATGCTCCCGGTCAGGACCGTTACGACAATCTGATCGTCAAACTCCGTAAGGGAGATTTACATCAGGCGGTGGTGGCCGTTCAGGAGGCATGGAAAACCGTATTGCCGGATGTCCCCATGGATCATTGGTTTTTGGATGATGCCATCAATCAAATCTACCAGACAGACCGCCGGCTGCGTTTGGCCATCACCTGGAGTTCGGCACTTTCGATTTTAATTGCCTTGTTGGGCATTCTTGGCCTGACCACCTTTAGCGTGGAGCAGCGCATCAAGGAGATCGGAGTTCGTAAAGTCCTGGGAGCCTCAACATCGAGCATTGTGATGCTATTTGCAAGGAATTATTTCTGGTTGGTAGGCGCCGCGTTATTGGTTGCCGGGCCGGTTACCTTTATCATCATGCAGAAATGGCTGGCAGGATTTGCTTACCGGGTTGGCATCCCATGGTGGACTTTCCCGGCAGCAGGTTCGCTGGCTTTTTTATTCGCTTTAATGGTGGTGGCTTATGTAAGTATTAAGGCTTCATGGAGCCATCCAGCCCATAGTTTACGGATTGAATAATCAATATTTAATAACCTAAAACTGAACATCATGTTACAATTAGCCATACCCATTCCCTCTGTTCCCGGAATTCAGGACATTGATATGGAAATGAATATTCAGGGTAAAAAACAAAAATTACACTTCAAGGTACAGGTCTTTACCTGGGATGAGTGTGTACACACGCTGGACGAACGCATCGAGTGCATACGGGACGTCATTAAGGACTATGGAGAGGATTGGAGCATCTACCACATCGGTTCACCGACCGAAACTTTCGTACCATTGACTTTTATACGCACCGACGACTGGATTCGTCAGCGGCAAATGATGATGGAAGTACTAAAGGAGGGTTGAATGTTGAAGTTTAAATGTTGAATTGTAATCAATATACCAAGCACGGAAAGGTTAGCCTTTCGCAAGCTTAAAATGAATAGGAAATAAATGAAAAAAAATACCACAAGCATGAAATGGAATGCAATATTGAAGGGTGCCCTGGGCGTGGGGCTGATCGGGCTGGCAACTACCCTTGCCGGCCAGGAAACGCTAACCATCCAGCGATGTATGGATTTGGTTGAAAGTCAGAGTCTGCCGGTTCAAGCCAGCCAATATGACGTACACCGCGCCGAAATTAATCTGCGGGAAAGTAAACAATCTTTTTTGCCCGATCTTTCGGCGGATGGACAATTCAGCTACAGTTTTGGACGGACCATTGACCCGACAACCAACCAATTTGAATCACAAAATCTGGGATTCAACAGTTTCAACCTGCGGAGTAGCTTCCCGGTATTTCAGGGTGGCCGGCTGCGTAAGCAGATTCTCGCAGCCCAACAATCCTTGTCGGCGCTGGATTTGCGCAGTCAGCAAACGCAGTTGAATACCCGTATGGATGTATTACTGGCTTACGTAACGCATCTCTTTGAAGCTGAGCGGATTAAAAATGCCGAAGCACAGATGGCCATTTCTCAACATCAATTGGATCAAGTCGATGAACGGATCCGCGCAGAAGTTGCTCCTGCCATCGACCGGCTGCAATGGCAAGCTCAATTGGCTACCAACACCCAGGAACGGGTCCAGCGGATCAATGCCATGGAGAACGCCGGGCATCTGCTTCGCAATCTGCTCAACCTGGGACCTGACATTGAATTGAACTTGCAGGAACCCGCCACCGGAACAGCCGATGGAGAAGCCTATTCCTTTGCTTCGGTCATGCAACGCCTGCGGGCCAGTCATCCCGGGATCCAGGCCGATGCCCAGGAAGTAACCCTGGCCGAGACCAACATCGCCATCGCGGAATCCAGTTATTACCCCACCTTGTATGCAGGTGGTAGCCTGAATACCAATTATTCCACCTTGGGTTCACCCAGTTACTTTGAGCAGTTGAACCAGAACCTGGGTGTTGGGGTAGGGGTTTCCCTGAACATACCCATTTATGACCGCGGTACACGCCGCGCCGAGGTGATGCGTCAACAGAATGCACTCGATATCGCCCGCAACACGCAGCAACAGAATTTGCATAACCTGCAACAACAGGTGCAGCAGTTGCTGACGGACCTGCGCAGCTCCCGTGAACAAATGGCTGCCGCCGAAAGCAATGTGGATTACCTTAAGACGACGTTGGACAACATGCAACAGCGATTTGGATTGGGTATGGTGAGCAATTATGAATTGCTGGATGCCCAGGATCAGTACGAACAGGCGGTCAATGAGTTGACCATTGCTAAATTCGATTTGATGTACCGGCGGTTGGTCATCAACCTGCTTGAAGATGGTGTGATCAATTGATAATCATTGCATAAATCCGGTTTACAGTCAATCCAGGTACCATTTCCTTTGCTACCTTCGTAGCCGAAAATTAAGGGTAGCGGTGCGACTGATTGACCGGATTTATGTTAAAGTGCTTTCCTGGAGACGCCGGTTTCTGGGGGATTATACCTTTGTGCTGCTCCTTGCGATCCTGGTTGGGGTCGTGGCCGGGTTGGCCTCTGTAGTGCTCAAGTCCATCATTCACACGGTGGAAACATACACCACAACCCTCACCTCCAAGGGTTTTTTTCTGGTTGTTCCGCTGTTAGGGATTTTACTGGTCAGTGCCCTGAAGCATTTCTTTTTCAGGAAAGTATCGACCTTTTCTGGCATTGGCAGCATCATCTATTCGATCGCCAGGACCAATGCGCGCATTCCGGGCATGTTGATGTATACCCGGATGATCACCTCCGGGTTGACCATGGGATTTGGCGGTAGTGCCGGATTGGAAGCGCCTGCGGTCGTGACCGGAAGCGCCATCGGAAGTAATTTGGCGTCCTTCTTTCATCTGGGTCATAAGTTTCGAACGCTATTTATCGGATGCGGGTCTGCCGCCGGCCTGGCAGCCATCTTTAATGCACCGGTTGCAGGAACCTTGTTTGCCCTTGAAGTACTGATCCCACATTTCTCCACCGAGATCTTTATTCCGGTATTGATATCGGCTGCTTCCGGTAGTTTGTTTTCTCAACTTTTCATGGAGGGCGAAGTTTTGTTCCAGATTTCGGAAGTATCGACCTTTAAGGCCATCGAAGTACCTTTGGTGGTCCTGTTGGGCATGTTGTCCGGTGTCACCAGCATCTATTACACCAAGGTGGGAGGCTGGGTACAGAACCGATTGAAGCAGATGGAAAGCTGGTATTTGCGGGCGATCTTCGGAGGTTTGTTGCTGGGTGGCTTATTGTTTGCATTTCCCTTGTTTTATGGGGAAGGTTATTTGAGTGTCCGGTCCTTGCTTGATCATGAGGTGACCGGCTTGTACGAGTCTTCATTGTTCAGTTATTTGCCGGACTCTGCCGTGGTGATGAGCCTTTTTTTGGTGGCGCTGGTTCTTTTGAAACCGATTGCGGCAAGTTTGACGCTGGGTGGAGGCGGTGATGGCGGTATGTTTGCCCCCTCATTTATTACCGGTGCTTACCTGGGATATCTGTTTTTCTTTGTCGTGGTTCTGGTTTTTCCCTCCTGGGAAGTCAATCCGACCAATTACATCCTGCTTGGTATGAGCGGGGTGCTGGCCGGGGTGATGCACTCGCCACTGACGGCCATCTTTCTCATTGCGGAAATGTCGGGAGGTTATACCTTGTTCATCCCCTTGATGATCATTGTGGCCTGTGCGTACTTTATGAAACTGTATTTTAATCAGAAGCCTATCTACCTGCAGTCGAAGCTGCTGGAGGATATTGATTTCGAACACCAGGAAGCCATTTCCCTGCATCAAATGGAAATGCAGGACTTATTGGAGACCGACCTCCGGAAAGTAACTCCGGAAATGAATCTCGGAGAAATCGTGCAGGTGATTGCAACGTCCAAACGCAACCTATTCCCGGTCGTCCAGGATCAGCAATTGTTAGGCGTCTTGTTGCTGGATGACATACGTCCGATCATGTTTGATACGGCCCGATACCAGGAGATCCGTGCCAGGGATTTGATGATTCTGCCTCCTGCCACCATCGAATGGAACGAATCCATGTCTTCGGTGTTGAAAAAGTTTGAGAAAACGAGCGCCTGGAATCTGCCGGTCGTTGATCAGGGCAAATACAAAGGTTTTATTTCCAAATCGAACATCCTCTCCGAATACCGTGAAGCATTACGTAAATCAAGGGATATTGATTAAGGAGGTGACAGAGGTGGCAGAAGTGACAGAAGGGCCAGTACTGACGAACACGACTGCATTGTCAGCATTTGATGGCCGGGGTGATAAAAGTGATGTAACAGTCATCTTGATGCAGCAATATATTAATCGAGACCTATAATAAAACCCGGATTTTGTACCCGGGGACCCAAGATCGACATGAAGTTATTCGATATGCGTCGCGAATACCAGGCGCCAAAGATCAGCCTGGAGGATATGAATCCGGATCCGTTTACTCAGTTTGAGCAATGGTTTCAGGAGGCACAGGAGCTCTATGGTGACCATACCAATGCCATGAGCCTGGCCACAGCAAATGCCCAGGGTGCACCGTCCTTGCGGACCGTATTGCTTAAGTCATTCGACCGCAGCGGATTTGTATTTTTTACTAATTACGGTAGCCGTAAAGCCCGGGAAATCGGCGAAAATCCCCAGGTCGCTTTGCTGTTTCCCTGGATAGAAATGCACCGTCAGGTTATCATCACCGGTGCGGCAAAAAAAGTATCTGCCGCCGAATCCTTATCCTATTTCATCTCCCGGCCGCGCGGCAGTCAGCTGGGAGCCTGGATTTCCCAACAAAGCAGTGTTCTGACGTCCCGGCAAGCCCTGATGTCTCAGTGGGAGCACATGAAAGAAAAATTTAAAGATGGCCACATCCCTCTGCCGGATTTCTGGGGAGGGTACCGGGTCACACCTGAACATTTTGAATTTTGGCAAGGTCAGGAAAACCGTCTGCATGACCGTTTTTATTACTCGACCCGGGATGATGGCGGTTGGGTGATTGAGATCCTTTCTCCCTGAGGAGGATGGTGAGGCAGGGCCAGGGAGGAAATGCACCTGGTGAAGAGCTCCTGGCTGTTGGCCTTCCGGACGAATGATTCACTTCCTAAGCAAAGACCAATGGAAGCAAACCATCATTTTTCCCGTCAGGCAGTGGGTTATGCCAGGTACCGGCCTAATTATCCGGATGAATTAATCCGGTTTATCCTGAGTCAGATAAATGGCTACGACACCCTATGGGATGTGGGTACCGGAAATGGTCAACTGGCCAGGCAATTGGCGCCATTTTTCCAGCGGGTTTATGCAACCGATCACAGTGCCGAACAGCTTCAGCAGGCCCATGGTACCGGCAATATTCAATTCATCCAATGCCGGGCAGAGCAGACTCCCCTGCCTGACCACCAAGTTGACCTGGTTACTGCAGCGCAATCGATCCATTGGTTTGATCGACCTGCCTTCTACCGGGAAGTACGACGCACCGGAAAAACTAACGGCTGGTTGGCAGCCATCGGTTATGGGTTGATGCAGGCAGAAGGCCTGGAGGAACCTTTGCGCGATTTTCATCAACGTACTTTTGGTGAATTTTTAACCCGGGAAAGGCAATTGGTTGACGGCCATTATGCTCATCTTGATTTTCCATTCAAGGAGGTGAGCTGTCCTGAATTTTCAAACAGCTATACCTGGGATTTACCCACCCTGGAGGGATATTTCAATACCTGGTCCAGCGTACAAAAGTACATCGACCGATACCACACAAATCCGGTACCGGACCTGATTGCTGAAATCCACCGGGTGTATGGCAATCAAGACGCCGTTCCGGTTACCTTTCCTTATTTTCTGCGCCTGGGCCGAATTCAATGAATACGACGGCTTATTTACCTTTCCCCTGCAGAAGAACGAGAATGGTGTAAAACAAGATCTTTATGTCAAGCGCCAGAGACATGTTTTCCAGATAGAGGATATCGAATTTCATTCGCTGTACCATTTGTTCCACGGTCGAGGCATAGCCGTATTTGACTTGTCCCCATGAGGTGATTCCCGGACGGACTTTAAGCAGGTGTTTGAAATGCGGATCCTTTTGCAGGATCTTGTTGATATAGTAGCTGCGTTCCGGCCGCGGACCTACCAGCGACATGTCGCCTTTCAGGACGTTCCAGAATTGGGGTATTTCGTCCAACCGCCACTTACGCATGATGCGCCCCCAGGGTGTACAGCGTTCATCGTCGGAATGGGACAATTGGGGACCATTGGGTTCAGCATCCACATACATCGACCGGAATTTGATGATGTTAAAGGGCAGGCTCCCCTGACCGATGCGTTCCTGGGTAAAAAAGATGGGTCCGGGCGAGGTCAGTTTCACCCGAATGATGATGTAGATGATCAGTGGGGATAAGATGACCAGGGCAATGAGGCTGATGACAATGTCCATCAGCCGCTTAAGGATTTTTTCCCAGGTGGGCATGAGAACGGGCTGAATTTCAATCAGAATGGCTCCGTAGACATGGTTCATTTTCACGGTCCCCAGCATGATGTCGTACATATCCGGCGTAATCTTGACCAGGACCCGGTCATCAAAATCAAACAGGATGTTGAGGATGCTCTTGAGCCGGTTGTGCTCAGAGGTTTCAATGGCAATCAGCACTTCTTCGATTTCCATTTTTTCGATGATCTCCGGCAATTCGGGGATGTGCCCCAGTTTTGGCAGGTATTGGGCAAGAAGGTTTTTTGATTTGCCATTCGAATCAATGAAACCGATAAACTTGTGACCAAGCTTTTTAGGCCGGGAGATGATGTCCTGATACAATTCCAGGGCAGTGGTATCGCCTCCGATGAGGATGGTATTGTAGGCAACCAGCCCTGCTTTGAGCTTATGTGAAGCGCGGGTCAGCAGGATCATCCTGGAGGTAACGGTCAGGAGGAAATGCAGACTGAACAGGGTCAGAAAGGACTGATAATAGGTGCGGTAATTAACGATAAAATCATCCAGGATCAGGGTGAAGAATAAAAACACCACCCCCATGAAGCTGAGGAAAAAAGTCCTCGTGAGGGTAGCCAGACGGGAGAGTCGGTAGATGTCGTTGTATTTGTCAAAAATGTAGTAAAAGAGGATCCAGCCAATGGGTATAATGATGACTGCGTAAAAATAATTGATGTCATTGAGATCCTGGGGCAGGTGAATAGACCCGTTTTCCAGATTCTTACGGTAAATGAAGAACAAGGTCCATGCCAGCGCTGCCATGCAGAAATCGGCAACGATGTAAATTCGCGTATCTAACAGGCGTCTCTGGCGATTCATTTACAGATGTAGCAATTTAATATTATCCAAATAGATGGCCCCTTCGGAAAGAGTGTCCGGTAGCTCTGCCCGGAAAACAACCTGATATTCAGCCAGGTCAGACAATTGTACATCAGGGGTAAAGTTAATATATATTTTGTTCCAGTTAACCTTTGGGTATAGGGCCAGTTTATAGTTGATGACCGGTGCGATACCGGGAGATTTTCCACGTAAACCAATTTGCAGCAACAGGTCTCCCCGGTAATGCATTTCCATCCAGATGGGTGTGCCATCTTTGGGTAATTGCGTTAACGAAGTGGAAGTGGTCACCTCCAAAACCGGATGGCTGAGGGTCAGGGTTGCAGTGGCTGCACCGGACTCGCTGATCCCAATGGCAGGGACTGTATGCAACCGGGTTACCGTATCAAGATCAAGATCAAGGTCAAGAGAAAGCGGACCATTGCATAACTCGATCCAACGGTACTTGGTCCGGTCTTTATAGCTGAATGACGGCTGGAAGGTCAGTGTATCAGCCGAATTTACTGATAAGTTGACTCGAAATGGTTCCAACAGTGGATAGAAGGCTGGTGAGAGCTGAATGCCATTTTCACGGACGCCGGGGATAATGGTCAGTTCCCTGCCTCCTTCGGTGGTGATCCAGGGTACTATCGCAGGAATGTTGAATGCACCCAGGAATGATTGATCGGTGAATACATGGTACTCAGTGATTGCCTGATCGCTGTCACCCTCCGCATACCTGAGATCAAAGGAGGGCCGGTTCAATTGAAGATACACGGCAGGTGGCAGTTCCTTGGTGCATGCGGCCAGAAAGAACAAAGTGAATAATCCCCATCCGGCTCGCCTCCCATCAAATCCGCGCATAGGATGCATTCATCTTCTCCATGATGCGGAAAGCAATATCAAGTGCTCGTGTACCGTCTGCCAGGTCTACGGCAACCGGAAGATTATCCCGAACACTTAGCAGGAAATTACGCAATTCATCTACAATAGCATTGTTAGGCCGGATCTCCGGGTTTTCCAGCTTGATGTATTTGGTACCATGATTGGTTTCCAGGGGCAGATACCCGGAAGATTCGGAATCCTCAACTTGATCCGCCAGTTGAACAATCTGGACTTCTTTCTCGAGAAAATCGATCGAAACGTAACAACTCGGCTGGAACAAGCGGAGCTTACGCATATTTTTTAGAGAGATCCGGCTGGCAGTGAGGTTGACGGTGGCTCCATTTTCAAATTCAATGCGGGCATTACAGATATCCGGCTCCTGTGAAACAACCGCAACCCCATTGGCATGGATTTCGCGAACCGGTGAATGGATCATATGCAGAACCAGATCCAGGTCATGGATCATCAGGTCCAGAACAACGGACACATCGGTGCCACGTGGATTAAATTGAGCAAGCCGGTGTCCTTCCACAAACATCGGCTGAAATCCATAATGGGCAATGGCTTGAAACGCCGGATTAAAACGCTCAACATGCCCGACCTGAACTTTTAAGCCCCGCTCACCAGCCATCTGCAGCAACTCCCGCGCCTCCTCCATGGTCGCGCATACCGGCTTTTCAATAAATACGTGTTTTCCGGACGTCAGCGCTTCAGAAGCCAGCCGGTAATGGGTTCCTGTGGGTGTGACGATGTCAACGATGTCGCAATGATTGATCAGATCGGAATAGCTTGAAAATGATTTGATGCCAAATTCTTCCGCAACCACCTCACTGGTATCCGGATTGGAGTCAAAAAAACCAACGAGGTCATATTCCGGAATTTGCTGGATACACTTCAGGTGGATCTTCCCCAGATGGCCGGCACCGGCGACGCCTATACGCATAATTTTATTAATTATCGGGAATATTCGGATCCCTGGTTAATGAACCATGCCATCACCAGGATAGCAATGAGCAACGCTACAAATATGCGCATGGATTGTCGCATGTAATGGCCTAACCGGATAATGTCATCCCGGTGTTGCGGGTATCTTTTCAGCATGTTTTCTTTCTCGGACCCGGGCTGAAATAGCATTTTTGGTGAAATTTCCACTTTTGCCCGGTTCAGTTTTCTTGAAAGTTTTAATACTTTGAACCGGTAATAAATATTCGTGACCAGCAATCCGGTCACGAGAAGAATTATTCCAATAATCAGAATCCAATGCATAGAAATTTGATGCCTTGCTTGCCCGCAAAAGTAATACAATTCGCCAAGTACCTCCTGATCGGCGGTGCGGTTTCTCTCTCTGTCCAGGTCATGGGACAACAACCTGCGCTTTCCTATTACCTTCCGGATATTTCTTATGATCCGCAGATTACTACGCCGGCAGAATTCCTGGGACATGAGGTGGGAGCGTGGCATGTGAGTCACGACCGGCTCTATCAATACATGCTTCAATTGGCCAGGGAGTCCGACCGCATCTCGGTGCAGGAGTATGCCCGTACCTATGAAGCGCGCCCGCTTTTGTTGCTGACCGTCACCTCCGCCGAGAACCAACGAAATATTGAGGCCATTCGCACCCGACATCTGGCCTGGTGCGATCCGGACCAGCACATCGATTTTAATCAGGAAAAATTGCCCACCGTGTTGTATCAGGGATTTAGTATTCATGGCAATGAACCCAGCGGAGCGAATGCCGGGATGTTGCTGGCCTATTACCTGGCAGCAGGACAAAGTCAGGAAGTGCTGACCATTCTGGACCAGGTGGTGGTGCTCTTTGATCCGTGCTTCAATCCGGATGGCTTACAGCGGTTTTCCGGTTGGGTCAACAGTTACCGGGGCCAGGAGTTGGTGGCAGATCCGGCATCCGAAGAATTGCATGAACCCTGGCCGGGCGGCCGTACCAATCACTATTGGTTCGACCTGAACCGTGACTGGATGTTGTTGCAGCATCCGGAATCACGCGGTCGCGTGGCGAATTTTTATGCCTGGCGCCCGAACATTTTGACTGATCACCACGAAATGGGTTCCAACAGTTCTTTTTTCTTTATGCCGGGAGACCAGCGCCGTGTTCATCCGCTTACCCCCAAACGCAATCAGGAATTGACATTTGCCATTGCCGATTACCATGTTAAAGCACTGGATAGCATTGGTTCCCTGTATTTCTCCCAACAGAATTACGACGATTACTACTATGGTAAAGGATCATCCTATCCGGACATGAACGGCTGTGTGGGCATCCTGTTTGAACAAGCTTCTGCACGGGGGCATTTACGTGAGACCGATAACGGCTTATTGTCGTTTCCGTTTGCCATCCGGAACCATGTCAATACCGGTATTTCAACCTACCGGGCCGCTGTCGGATTGCGCAAAGAGTTGTTGGAATACCAGCGGCAGTCCTTTATTGACAATGTGGAGGAAGCGAAAAACTTTCCGGTCAAGGCATATGTATTTCAGGACAAGGGTGACCCGGTTAAGGTCAACCGTTTCATTCAACAATTGTCTCAGCAGCAAATTAAAATTTATCATTTGAATAAGCCGGTTACGGTTAACGGAGTAGCGTACGGTGAGCAGGCTTACATCATTCCCATGGAACAAACCCAGTACCGCGTGATTCGCGGGCTTTTTGAGACCATTACCCATTTTGAGGACAGTATATTTTACGACATTTCCACCTGGACTATGCCGCTGGCCTACAACCTGCAATATGCCACCCTGGATGCCAAATCCTTTGCCGGAAATCTGATCGGGGAGCTGGCATCCACAACCATGCCTGCCGGCAGCATCCATGGCGGTCAAGCCAGTTATGCCTATTTGATTCCCTGGGAAGGCTATTTTGCTCCGGCCGTGGCCTATCAATTGCTGGAAAAAGGACTGCATGTACGGGTCAATGATGAGCCTCTGGAAGGGATGGTAGGTATGGAAAAACACCGGTTTGCCGCCGGGACTCTGATTCTCCCCGTTCCCCATCAGGCAATGGGAGCAACGGCGATGCATCATTTGGTGGATTCATTGTGCCAGGCGATGGGTGTCGATGCCTACGCTTTAAACAGTGGTTATACCCACCCGATCAACCTGGGTAGCCCCAATACTTCAGCCATTCATTTGCCCAGGATTGCTTTGGTTATCGGCGAAGGCATTTATGGCAATGATGCCGGTGAGATCTGGTTTATGCTGGACCACCGGTTCCGGATTCCGGTCACCCTGATCTCTTCTACCGACTTTAACCGGCTTGATCTGAACCGCTACACGACATTGATCATCCCCGATGGGTCTCCACGGATCAGCCAATCCGGGATCGACAAACTGAAGGAATGGGTACGCGGTGGTGGAACCCTTCTCAACATGGAAGGGGCCGCCTTATGGGCCACATCCAACGGTTTGGCAAAAGTTAGCAGGAAAAAACTGGGTGAAGAAGAAGACCTGGATTTACCCTATGGAGAGTTAGGTGATTATCAGCGGACACGGTACATTGCCGGGGCCATCATGCAAGCGACCATGGATCTGACCCATCCTCTCGCTTTTGGTTATACACGGGATAAATTGCCGGTGTTCCGCCGGGGCAATACCCTTTTTGATTTGCCAGGAAACAAGAATGCATCTCCCATTACGTATACCGATCATGCCCGGTTGAGTGGATATGTTCCGGCCACTTATCTTCCTGCCATGGATGGCAGTGCCGAGGTGATTGTCAATCAATTAGGGCGTGGCAAGGTGATCAATTATGCGGATGACCTGAATTTCCGGGCTTTCTGGTACGGCACCACCAAGTTGATGATGAATGGGATCTTCTTCGGTTCGATGATCTCATCCAATGCCTGTGAGCGGGTAGGGGAGTAACTTCAGGCTCTTGAAATGCACGATTCGTTTTGAATTCATTCATTTAGGGCTGCCGTTGACGTTAGTCTATTTTAAAATATTAGCATATTAGGGTTAGGTTGTTCGAAGCGCCCGGTCATTTGGATCCCTGGTGGGTCAAAAACAAATCCTCATCCCGTTAAACAATAAATAATGAAAAAATTTCAATTCATTCTGATCCTGTTCACCTGCGTAAACTTGTCCGTAAATGCTCAACCCATCATCCGGTATCCGGCCCTTAGTCCGGATGGAAAATCGATTGCTTATTCCTATCAGGGAGACATTTGGGTCGCCGGCATTGACGGGACGCATCCCGAACGGCTGACCATCCATGAAGCCTACGAATACGAACCCCACTGGAGCCCGGATGGGCTACAGTTGGTATTCATAGGAAACCGTTATGGCAATGATGATCTCTTTGTGGTGGACAGGCAGGGTAAATCGGTCCGCCGACTGACGTTCCATTCGGCAGCCGACCGAGAACCTGCCTGGGGTAAAGATGGCCAAATCTACTTTACGACCAACCGGGATTTTGCTTCCGTTGAATGGGAATCTGAAATCCATACCATCCCTTCAGGCGGTGGAACCCCGATGAGAAGGTTGGATGCCCTGGGCTATCAGCCCCAATTATCACCGGATGGTCAAATGATTGCTTTTGAGCGCGGGTCCTGCCGCATTACCCGGGAAGACTATCACGGTCCGGCAAATCGCGACATCTGGATTTATCACATTCCGACCAAAACGTATCACCAAATAACCACTTTTGATGGTCAGGACATTTTGCCCGCCTGGGGAAAAAACAATCAGTTGTATTGGCTGTCAGCCAGTAGTGGTCGCTACAATTTGCATTCGGTAATGATCAACAACGACGGTACTGCGGGCACGACAAAAAAGATCACCAATTTCAAAGACACCGGGATCCGCTATTTTGATGTAGGAATGGCAGATGTAGGTGTGGTTGAACGTGGCAATGAAATTCTCCGGGTTGATCTGATTCAGGGCAAAACGATACCCATCCGCATCGACGTCACCGGCGACGATCGTTTTGACCCGGTCGTTGAGCAATCTTTTAACAACAGCGCGCAAGAATATGCCGTCTCACCCAATGGGAAAATGATGGCACTCACCATCCATGGAGACATTTTCATCAAAGCGGTTGATAAAGACATTTCCCGTACAACACAAATCACGCACCATCCTTACCGGGATCGTAATCCGGTGTGGGTCAACGATTCACTGTTGTTCTTTCTCTCCGACCGGGATGGAAACTATGAATTGTATTCAGCCAGATCTTCCGATGTCAATCAGCCAAACCCATTTCTCTCGGTGAAACATGAGGTCAGGCGCATTTTACAGACCCCGGTGGATGAGACGGAATTGATCATTTCCCCGGATCACCAAAAGCTGGCGATTGTTCAGGGGCGTGGCAAGTTGGTGGTCATGGATGTGGATAGTACCGGACAACTTTCCCATGAAGTTGTTTTGCAGGATGGCTGGGATACTCCGGGTGGCATCGCATGGAGTCCGGACAGTCGCTGGTTAGCCTACGCGCTCTCCGACCTGGACTTTAACTCTGAAGTCTATATCCAACCGGTGGACAATCACCGGAAACCGGTCAACGTCTCGATGCATCCCAGAGATGACGGCCAGCCGGTTTGGAGCCCGGATGGGAGCAAGCTGGGCTTCCTCTCCATTCGGAACAACGGCGACAATGACGTTTGGTTTGCCTGGTTACGCAAGGAAGATTGGGAGAAAAGCAAACCCGATTGGGAAGGCGATAAGGAAAATGAACTATTCGCCGATAAAAAGGATAAGAAGAAGGACTCGGAACAAAGTAAGGATAGCTTGATCATGGACCTGGATGACATCTATGAACGCCTCGTTCAGGTCACGCACTTTCCTGGCAATGAGGGTGATCTGAACATCACCAAGGACGGTGAAACCTTTTTATTTACCACCAACAATGGTGGCCGGGCCGGATCCGAAGGCGATCCGGAACTGTTAAGTGTCAAGTGGGATGGCTCGGATCAGAAAACCGTTCTGAGCAATGGAAGGATCTGGAGCGTCCAGCCCGGTCCAAATGACGATTACCTGTATTATTTCGGCATGCCGGGTGGTGTCAGCCGGTTAAAATTGCCCGATGGCAAACCGGAGCGATTGCCGTTTAATGCGAAAATGAGTATTGATGTTGCCGCCGAACTCGAACAGGTATTTGAAGAAGCCTGGAAGACGCTGGATCTTGGGTTTTACGATCCAAAATTCCATGGTTATGACTGGGATGCCCTTAAAAAGAAATACAAACCCTGGGCGCTGGCGGCGTCGACGAAACAGGACTTCATCTATTTATTTAATGAGATGCTCGGGCAATTGAATTCCAGTCATATGGGATTGTTTGGCTCGACGCCTGAAGAAACCCAACGTGAAGTGACCGGCAAATTGGGAGCAGAAGTCAAACCGGTAGCCTCCGGAGTTGAAGTGATGCACGTGATTCCCAATACACCGGCCGCCAAGGAGGACCAGGCCCTACAACCGGGCGATGTGATCATGGCAGTCAATGAACAACCGGTTAATGCATCAAATAATTTTTACCGCTTACTGGCCAATACTGCCAATGAACGTACCCTACTGACGGTACGGTCTCCGGCAGGTGACAATCGTGAAGTGATTCTGCGCCCGGCTAATTCCATCAATACCGAATTGTATGAAGAGTGGGTCCAGCAACGCAAAGACTTGACCGCCAGGTATTCGGGAGGGAAACTCGGATACATTCATATCCAGGGCATGAACTGGCCCAGTTTTGAACGGTTCGAACGTGAACTGATGGCTAGTGGCAATGGTAAAGAAGGGGTGGTGATCGATGTTCGTTACAACGGAGGCGGCTGGACGACCGATATGCTGATGGCTGTTTTGAATGTACGTCAGCATGCTTACACGATACCACGCGGAGCGGCCGCCGACCTAA